>DNNS01000183.1 GCA_003497555.1 Spirochaetia bacterium | reverse complement strand
CCCGGGCATGGGAAATACTTGATATATGGGGGGGGGTTGAGGCGCCTGCAGATTTTGAAGCAAATTTTCAGCAAAAATTAAAAATGCAAAAAATTCAAATTCAGAATTTTATAAAAAACATTTTCAATATCCCCGTTGTCTTTTCCATGATAATAACTCTGATAATAGGGCTAATTTTAGGAAATTACCTAAGCGATGCCATTTTTTTTAAAAATATAAATAATGACAGAATTGTCGGTGCGGAAATAAAAGATATTTTTTACCTGGAAACTTTCGATGTCATTCCGGCAAATTCCATAGAAGATGTTTACATTAATTTAATTTCACAGAATGAAAACAATAATCAAGGGAGATTTAAATAATGAAAAATAAAATACTTGTTGTATTGTTTGTTTTTTCCGGCATTGTCAACATTGCGGTTTTAACAACTGCCGGGTATCACTGGTTAAGGGAAAAAAAATGCAAACATAAAAATCCGGAGAATATTTATTCATCACAGTACCATTTATATAGAGAACTTGATTTGTCGGAATTACAGATTAAGGAAATGGAATTAATCAGAAAATCTCTGGAAGTCAAAGTGGATGAAAATCAAAAAGGATGCATGAAGACCCGGCTGGAACTGATAAAATTATTTGAAGAATCCGTGCCGGACAGGAAAAGAATCAATGAAGTAACAAAAGAAATAGCATCCCGGCAAAAAAAAATGCAGGAACTTGTGATAGATAATCTTATACGGCAAAAAAAAATTCTTACTCCCCGCCAGCAAAAGAAATTTTTTTCTATTATTTCAGNNGCAAATGAACGCTATCACAACAAAGTATTATTGCCGGTTATTAAAGAATGCAGCAGTGAATGTAATGATGAATAAATATCATAAATTCAGAGTAAAACTGCATGGGAAACTTGGAGTATTTTTTTTAACTCTGATAATCTGTCTGGCAGCATTTGGGCAGGATACGGGCAATAAGCAAAAAGCATATTCGCTGGATGATTGCATAACCATAGCGATTAATAATCATCCCGGATTAAATATTTATAAACATAAAACCGGTCAAAAGAAAGAAAAATTAAAAGCTGTTAAAGCAGAAATACTGCCCCGCATGGAATCAACTGCAAGTTATGACAGATTGTCCGATGTACCGCAGGCAAAGAAAAGCTATCTCGGCGGTGATAATAATGATTTTCAGCTGTTTATGGGAATTTCGCAGACTTTGTTTGCAGGCGGAGGAATAATCTCCAGGCGTAAATCGGCGGAATTGGCTGTGGACGCGGCAGAACTGGAATTTATTGCAGCCAGAGAAGAAATTATTTTTATGGTTAAAACAGCCTATTTTAAACAGCTTTTTACCCGGGATATTTTAAATAGCAAAAAGGATATACTTAAATATGCTGAACTTTCCTATAAAACAGCTTTTGATCTGAACAAGCGCACAAAACTCCCCAGAGAAGAAACACTTTTACGCCTGGAAGTGTATCTTAATGAAATAAAACAGGAATTAATTACAGCGCAGACAAGTTACGAAATAGCCGGGAAAGCGCTGATTAACGTCATGGGTCTTGATGCGGGCAATGCTTTTGAGATTCTTGATTCACCGCAAAATGAGAATTCCGGAAAAAATACAGCATTGGCAATTTCCAATAATTCAGAGATTTTAAAGATAACCAAAAATCTGAAAGAAGCGGAGGAGCTGGTTAAAACTGCAAAAAGCGGCTATTTTCCCCAGGCTCGTATCCGCGGAAGGTACGGCTACGAGTTCGCCCGTTTATCAGAGGGCAATACAGACTGGTATATCGGAGCGGCAGTTGATTTTAATATCCTGGGCTGGATTAAAACCAGATCAGAGGTCAATCAGGCCAGGGAGCGCCAGGCGGAAATAAAATCATATAAGGATTGGCTTGTCCGGCAAAAAAAACTGGAAATGGAATCTGCCTGTTTAAAATATGAATCTGCAAAAAAAAACATTTTATTTGCAGAAAAAAGCATAGAACAGGCGCGTAAAAGTCTCGAGTTGTTTGAAAAACGTTATGTGGATTCTCTGGCTACAAGTATAGAGCTCATGGACGCGCAAAAAGCTTTTTCCCAGGCGCAAATTAATTATGCATCATATCTTTTTGAAATGCGACTGGCAAAAGCGGAAATTGAAAAAACAGGCGGCAGTTATTATGACATTAAGTGATATTTCCATAAAAAGGCCGGTCGGCGTTTTTGTTCTTACTCTCATGGTTGTTGTACTCGGTTTTTTCTTTCTGAGCAAATTGTCTGTTGATCTTCTTCCGCGCATAACCTACCCCATGGTACGTATTATAATCGACTGGAAGGGAGCGAGCCCGGAGGAAATAGAGGAAAATATCCTAAAGAAAGTAGAAGCAAGTATTGCCACTACCGAGGATGCCATTCAGGTTGTCTCTTCTGCCATAGAAGGCAACGGGAGCATAGAGGTTTATTTTGAGTTCGGCAAGAATGTGGATGTTGCGCTTGCCGATACCCGGGCCAAACTTGATCTGGCAAGAAACGCCCTGCCTGCTGACATTGATGAGCCGAAAATCTTTAAAGCTGATCCTTCCCAGCTCCCCATAATCGATATGGCATTTTTTTCCGAAACAAAAGATACCGGCATGCTGCGCGACTGGGCGGAAAATAATCTTGCCGGTTACTTTCTCGGCATACCGGGCCTGGGGGCAGTGGTAACCAGCGGCGGCAGGATGCGCGAGATGCAGGTTGTCTTTGATCAGGAGAAAGTCCAGAAATATGAACTGGCAACGGGAAAAATATTAAATCTGCTGCGTCTGGAAAATATTGAATTTCCCGCCGGAAAAATTTCCGATGGTAAAAAAGAATACAGTGTCCGCGTTCTGGCAAAATTTAAAAACTCTTCCGAAATAGAAAATATTATTGTTGCTAACCGTGAAGGAAGGTATATCAGGATCAGGGATGTGGCGCGGGTAACAGACACTTATGAAGAACAAAGAGTGCTTACACGTTTCAACGGCAAGCCGGGGGTAACATTAAGTTTTTTAAAACAGCCTAATGCCAATACTGTCAGTGTGGTATCCAAAATAAATAAACGCGCCGGGGAACTTAAAAAAAAGAAGGTTATACCCGATGATGTAAATTATGCCGTTATTTCCAGTCAGTCTTATTATATAGAAAATGCAGTTAATAATGTAGGATCTTCCGCCATTATCGGCGGGATTCTTGCCATAATTGTTATATGGTTTTTCCTGCATAACATTAAAAGAACTCTGGTCATTGCCGCTGCCATACCTGTAAGTATTCTGGGTACATTCATCCTGATGGGATTAGCGGATGTTACCCTCAATATTTTTTCGCTTGGCGGGCTGGTATTAGCTGTAGGTATGCTTGTCGATAATTCCATTGTAATGCTGGAAAATATTACCAGGCATCAGCAGGCTGCGGCGAATCCGCTGGAGGCAGCGCATATGGGAAGCAGGGAAGTTACCGGCGCACTGATAGCTTCCACCCTGACCAATCTGGCGGTAATTATTCCTTTCTTTTTCATTAAAGGCATATCCTCACTGCTTTTCCGCGATATGATTGTGACTGTAACTGCAGCGTTTATAATTTCACTCTTTGTGAGTTTAACCGTCATCCCGAGTTTGTCAGCGCATTTATTTAATAACAAACTTGAATCTGATAATGATAATTTAAGTAAAAAAACCGTAACCAAGGGCATTTTCCTGTACAGGGTTATGCTTCAAAAAGTATTGCATCACAAAATAATTATGTTAAGCAGTGTTGTTGTTTTATTTGCCGCAAGCCTTTTTTTAGCGCAATCTCTGGGAAGGGAATTTTTACCTCAGATTGACGACGGCAGAATAAATATCAAAGTCAAGCTTCCGGTCGGTTCAGCGCTGGAAAAGACCGATGCTGTTGTTAAAAAACTCGAAGCTGCTGTCAATACCATGCCCGGCGTAAAAAAAATATCTTCAATGACAGGCGGATATTGGCAAAAGAGAAACGTCTATGAAAAGGCCAATGAGGCGGATATAACTGTGGAACTTGCGGAAAAATCCAAACGGCCTCTTTCTACCCAGGCTGTGATCAGGAAGCTTCAGAAGCAGCTGAAAGACCATCCTGTTCAGGGCGCAAAGATTAAAGTAATGCGCACGCCTCTGCGCGGGATCAAAACAACGTCTGTATCGGATATTGACCTCCGCATCAAGGGATACAATATGAATACGCTTTTTATAATCGCCCGGGATATTCAGGCCAGGATTAAAGACGTGGAAGGGCTTGCAAATACCGATATTTCAGTTGACTTTTCCAGGCCGGAAATACATATTTCTCTTGACAGAAAAAAGCTGAATGACTTTAATTTAACCGCCAAAGACGTCTCGGATATAGTCAGAACTTCCATAGACGGACTAATCGGCGCACAGTTTACCGATAAAGAACGCAGTGTTGATTATGATATCAGGGTATTAGCCGATCCTCTGACAATAAGCAGCAAGGAAGCTATTGAAAACATTCTGCTTTATCCGCAAAGTGGAGTTAAACTCAGGCTTAAGGAAGTGGCGCATATTGAAACGGCAGAAGGCCCGGTGCAGATTGACAGGGATAATCAGGTGCGGCTTGTTCAGGTAACCGGCGACGCTAATGGAAAAAATGCCGGAAAAATTACAGATGAAATAAAAAGACGCCTCGGTACAGTCAATCTGCCTGCCGGATATTTTCTGGAATATGGCGGAGAAGAAGAAGCTGCAAAAAGTTCTAGCCGTCAGTTAATTATTGTTATTATTTTATCGGTTTTTCTGTTGTTTGTTGTTATGGCAGTTCAGTATAATTCATTTACCGATCCGGCGATTATCATGGTTACCCTGCCCCTGGCCCTGATTGGCGCGATTGTTCTTTTGGCAATTACAAAAACTCCATTTGGAGCAACTGCTTTTTTCGGTCTGATACTTTTAACAGGAATTGCTGTAAACAATGCGATTATTATGGTTGAGTATATTAATCAGCTTGTAAAGGAAAAACGAATTTCCATTCTTGAGGCGGTTATTGAAGGCGCATCGCTGCGGCTGCGCCCCATTCTTATGACAAGCCTTACAACCATTATCGGGTTAATACCGCTTGCTTTGGGATGGGGCGAGGGACTGGAAATGCTAAAGCCTCTGGGAATAACAGTTATAGGCGGACTCCTGGGAGCGATGTTTCTTACATTATTTGTTATTCCTTGTGTTTATACAGTATTTCATAAAAAATGAAACTCCCCCGAGGTAAAGCTTCATGGAGTTCCATTAACACAGAAGAAATTTATCAGAAAAATTACCGGAGATGAGCGAAAGAGCAGTCTATTTAACAAAGAAAAAAATTTCATCGATTTACCTCTGTTTTTGCCATAACCGGGTTTTCAATTTATAATAGAGTTAATTAATTTCCCCTGGAGTTTATTATGTCGCGTTTTAAAAGACTGAAAGTATTAAATGTCATGCAGGAATCCGGAATGATTCCGGTTTTTTATCATGACGATGCGGAAATTTCCAGAAAAATTGTTTCTGCCTGTGCCGGGGGCGGAGCGCGCTGTATTGAAATGACCAACCGGGGAGACGGCGCAATTAATATTTTTTCTTCTCTGGTAGAGCATATTAAAAAAAATCATCCGGACCTTATACTGGGAGCAGGTTCAATTGTCGATGCGCCTACCGCAGCTCTTTATATTATGAATGGAGCTGATTTTATTGTGGGGCCTTCTTTTGATGAAGAAACCGCCAGGCTTTGCAATAAAAGAAAAATCGCCTATTCTCCGGGCTGCGCTACTGTTACTGAAATTCAAAATGCCCATGAGTTTGGAGTGGAAATATGCAAGATTTTTCCCGGCGAACAGGTGGGGGGCCCGCAATTTGTAAAATCCCTGCTTGGCCCGTGTCCCTGGGCATGTATTATGCCTACCGGCGGAGTCGAACCTACAAAAGAATCTCTTTCCGCCTGGTTTAAAGCCGGAATTGTATGCGCAGGTATCGGTTCCCAGCTGATCAGCAAAGAGTTGATTGCTAAGGGCGATTTTAAAAAAATATCGGAAAAAACCCGCGAAACCCTGGCCTTAATAAAAGAAATACGCGGCAATTAATATACAGGAGCATACAATGGCAAAACTTGAAATCAAGGAAAAAAATAAATGCCTGTGGGATGAAATTTCTCTGGGCGAAGTAATGCTGCGGCTTGACCCGGGCGAAGGACGCATACGTACTGCCAGGGAATTTAAAGTCTGGGAAGGCGGCGGCGAATATAATGTAGCGCGCGGCCTGAAAAAATGCTTCGGCCTTTCTACAGCGGTTGTTACTGCAGTGGTAGAAAACGATCTTGGTTTTCTGCTCTGTGATCTTATGCAGCAGGGCGGGGTTGATTTGCGCTATATCAGGCGCCTGCCTTTTGACGGTATTGGACGAGAGGCCAGGATCGGCCTAAATTTTACAGAACGCGGTTACGGCATCAGGGCTGCGCTGGGAGTATCGGATCGCGGGCACAGCGCTGCATCTAAAATAAAACCTGAAGATATTGACTGGGAGCAGATTTTCGGGAAAGATCAGGTACGCTGGTTTCATACCGGCGGTATTTACGCAGCTCTATCCCCAGAAGCAGCCCAAACCGCTATTACTGCCATGAAATGCGCTAAAAAGCACGGCACAACTATCAGCTATGATCTTAATTTCAGGGCTTCTTTATGGAAAGCAAACGGCGGACAGAAAAAAGCTGTGGAAATTAACCGTGAAATCGCCAGCTATGTTGATGTTATGATCGGCAATGAAGAAGATTTTTCCGCTGCGCTTGGCTTTGAAATCAGCGGCAGCGATGAAGGATTTTCAAATATCGAAATTGATAATTATAAAAAAATGATTGAAAAAACGGTAAAAAGTTTTCCGAATTTCAGGGCAATTGCCACCACCCTGCGTACTGCCAAAACCGCCACTATTAATGACTGGGGCGCACTGCTTTTTTATGATAATAATTTTTATGAAGCCACCCTGCGCGAAAATCTTGAAATTTTTGACCGCGTAGGAGGCGGAGACAGTTTTGCTTCCGGCCTGATTTACGGATTTTTATCAGGTAAAAGCCCGAAAGAATGCGTGGAATACGGCGCGGCCCACGGAGCGCTTGCCATGACTACACCGGGAGACACATCTACAGCAATATTATCTGAAGTGGAAAAAGTCATTAAAAGCAAAAGCGCAAGAGTTGAAAGATAAAACCATATTGATTATTTACTCTGCAGAAAGACTGTTTTTTTATGAGAATGAAAAAAAAAATTACATGACGGGCGCATAACACTTTTAAAGTATGTATCTTTTTTACCGGAATTTTTTATATCATCAATATAGCCTGTCCGAAAGGCTGAGATTTAACTAATTTAATTTTATTATCTGCAAGGCGGTTTTTATTCCATCCGCCGCACTGGAAACAATACCGCCGCTATAGCCGCTGCCCTCGCCTGATATATAAAGATTGTCAAAACCGCTGCAGAGCATGTTTTTTTCTCTTACTGCCTGAATAGGCGAAGATGTTTTACTTTCCAGGCCCATAATCAAGCCGTTTTCAAATCCTTTTATTTTTACAGAAAAATCAGCCAGCCCCGCTTTAAGGGATTTGCTTACTTCGGCAGGCAGCATCTGCCACAAAGGAGCCGGCACAAGCCCCAGCGGATAACTGGTATTTTTCAAATTCACGGACTTCTTATGTTTGATAAAATCGCTGATTGTACAGGCTGGTATTTTATAACTGCCGGTATGAGCATAAAAATTTTTTTCCATCCGTTCCAGCCAGTCAAGAATCTGAAGGGCGGAAAAATTCCTGTTTTCCAGCTGCGCAGGATTTATTCCGGCCACACATCCGGCATTGGCGTAAATTCCGTTTCGCAGATAATTGCTCATGCCGTTTACCGTGCAGGAATTCTTATAGGCAGCGGAGTATACAATTTTTCCGCCGGGGCACATACAGAAAGTATAAACCGGAAGACAACCGCCAGGGCTGGATGTCAGGCGGTATTCAGCAGCTTTTAATCCCGGAATATTTTCGCGGCCCCACTGCGCTTTATTGATCAGTGATTGCTCATGTTCCACCCGGCAGCCGAGAGCAAAATTTTTACAGCGGAACGGAACGCCGTTTTTTAATAACATTCTGTAGGTATCATAAGCCGAATTTCCCGGAGCAATTATATAAAGATCGTCTGAAAAGACGCCCTGATTGGTAATAATTTCATTTACTTTTCCGCCTGAGCTTTTAAAATCCAGCAGGCAGGTTTCGAATTTAATAATTCCGCCCAAACTTTGATACTCTTCTCTCAGATTTTTTATAATATTTTCCAGATGGTCGCTGCCTAAATGAGGATGATTCAAATATTTAATTTCAGCGGGAGCTCCGGCCTTAATATAAGTATTAAAAATAAATTTTCGTTCTTCGGATATATGCTTGCTCCGGCTGGTAAGTTTACCGTCGGAAAAAGTACCGGCTCCTCCCTCGCCAAAGGCATAATTACCTTCAGTATTGAACAAAGCCCCTGATTCAAAATTTTTTATGCTGATTTTTCTTTTGTCGATATTTTGCCCGCGTTCAATTATAGTTGTGGAAAACCCGGCTTTTTGCAGAACCAGGGCGCAGAAATATCCGGCAGGTCCGCTGCCCGCAATTACTGCTTTTTTATTACGCTTTTTATATTCAATATTTAAAACAGGCTGTTTTATTAAATCAGTTCCGGGCAGTTCTTCTGAAAAAATTAGAATTTTAGTCTCCCAGTGTATGTTTTTTTTATTTCTGGCATCAAGACTCATATTTTCTATGGAAAAAGTGAAATTAGCGGATGATAATTTTTTTTTAATTTCAG
>DNNS01000552.1 GCA_003497555.1 Spirochaetia bacterium | reverse complement strand
CCTCTACCCTGACAGCGATACGCAGGTTTTCGTTATACGCCCGTCTGCCCAGATGAATTAAAATGCCGAACTCGCGCGAATTGAGTAAATAACCTGCCGGTATCGATAATCCTGTTTTTAAAACGGTCTGATAATCAAAACAAACAGCCGGAGGTTCGCCGGAATATTCCGGTTTTTCTTCAGGCTCATCTTTGGGCAGGGATTCGTATAACGGGCCGGCAGCCGGGCGTATTTTAATCATACGTACAGAATTACCGGTCTGGTTATATTCAACAAAATTCATGTATTTTTTTATCAGCCAGATGCCCCGGCCGTGTGTATATTTCTGCTCTTCATCGGTATCCAGCAGTGTTTTTAAATAACCGGGTTTGGCCGGGTCGGGAATTTCCTGCGGATTAAAACCCCGGCCTTCATCTGTAATCCGGATAATGGTTTTTCCGCAATCAATATAAAATTCAATAATTACTTTCTTTTGCGGGTCTTCATGATTGCCGTGCACCAGGGCATTTAACAGACATTCTTCAGTGGATATCGCGGCAGCGGAAACCGCATTCGGTTCATAACCGCAGGCAAACATTTTTTCCGAAAGCTGCGCGGTGGCGTTTTCTATCTGGCTTTTATTGTGAATTATAATTTCGCTTTTAACAGCCGGAAGATATTCCAGCAGGATAACGGTCACATCGTCTTTCAGGGGAAAAGTGCTGATCCCGCGGATCCGGGTACGCAGCTTTTCCAGGTTCTGCTGGGCGCTGCCTGAAAAACCGCGCAAGGTTTCTAACAGATGGGAACGTGAAAAAACTCGGGTTTCCCCGGAATCAATTTCAATTATGGCGTCGGAAAAAATCGCCAGCGTACTGTTTTCGGGAATTTTGAGTTTTTGACATTTGTAAACAGTATCACGCGCATAACCAAGATGAAACCCCTCCGGTTTTTCAATGGTTTGCCCCTGAGGGAATAAAACAGGCATTTCAAAATTGGCATTGGCATAGCTGAAAATTCCGGTAGAGCGTTCAAGCACGCCGGCAAACATAACCGGAAAATCTCCTTCGGTATGAAAATAACTGATTACATCCTGGTTGACCAGATTGAGAAATTCATCCGCATGTCCATCCAGCAGAACCTGTACATGCCTGTCGGTTATGGCTTTAAGCAGGGTGGCATGAAGACTTGCTTCAATACCGTGTCCGGTGCAGTCAGCCGTAATTACCGCTACAAAATTTTCATTATGGCGCAGATCAAAAAAATCGCCTCCCAGTTCCTGGGAGGGCATATACCAGGCTGCAATATTAAGCTCGGCAAGAACCGGCAGGGTTCCCGGCAGAAGGCTTCTTTGTATTTCACCTGCTTCCAGCAGGCTGCGCTTTTTCTGCTCAAGTTCAAGGAATATTTTTTCTTCATGCTGTTTTCTTTCGGTTATATCCGTATGCGAGCCTGCCATGCGGTAAGGCATGCCCTTTTCATCGCGCAAAGCCTCACCGCGGGCCAGGATCCAGATGTAGGAACCGTTTTTATGACGGAACCGGAATTCAATACTATATTCGGGAGATTCATTTTTCAGGTATTGATCAATATGCCTCATAACCCGGGGCGCGTCTTCCGGGTGCAGGCGGCTGCTGAAGGTTTCGAATGAATTTTCAAGCTCATCGTCACGGTAACCGAGCATTTCTTTCCAGCGCGCAGAAAGATAGAGTTTATTATTTTTTAAATCCCAGTCCCAGATTCCGTCATGTGTGCCTTTTACCGCAAGCGCAAACTGCTCGCGCGAACGGAACAGGTCTTCGCCGATTTTTTTTCTTTCCACTTCTTTCCAGACCGCATCCATAAGCATGGTGAATTGTTCGCAGTCCCTGTCTGTATAATCCTCATTGCGGTTAGCCACTGCCGCTACCGCGGCAATCCTGTTATTTACCATTACCGGTATGGACATAAAACGGTCCAGGTGCACATGTCCGTCCGGGTATCCTTTTTTTAAGGGATGATATTCAGAAAAATTATTGATAATAACCGGACGGCGCTGGCGGACCACTTCTCCCCAGATACCGGTTTGGGATAGTTCGTAACAGGTTTGGGGGTTTAGTACCCTGCATTCTTTCATTACCTCCCTGGACCAGGAATTAAGCCTGAGCTGCCGGGTATTTTCATCGTAGAGATAAATATAACCGATTTTACTGGAAGTTATTTCAATTATTTCCTGCAGGGAAAAATCGAGAAAATCCTGCAGGGAGGAAGAATCATACTGCAGAATTTTGATCAGGCTTTGTATGCGTTTAATGCTTTTTTTCTGGTAGAGTTCAAGTTTTTTCTGCTCATTGATATTATCAAGCGAGATTATTACACAGGGCTTTCCGGAAATCTCCATGGGAGCCGTACGAAAGCGCACCCAGAGAGACTCGGAACAGCCGGCAACTCCGAGTATCTGTTCCCCGCTTGTACCGGGTTCAGATCTATTTTCCAAACCTGATTTTATTGCCGAATAAATACCGCAATCCGGACACAGCGGAGAAGTTCCGCAGCCCTTCTCGCCGAGCAGCCGGTTTCTGCATAACAGCACGTCGCCGCATTTTTTACCGCGCAGGACATCGGTAGATACGCCGCTAAAGTTTCCGGCAGCCTGATTGACATATAATATTTTATTATTTTCATCAATAACTAATAAGGCTACCGGACAGGCATTCATTACTGCCTGTAATTTATTTTTTTCCGTCTGCAGCAAATGCTCTGCACTTCTGCGGTCTGTAATATCAATGGCGTATTCTATAATTTTATCTACCTTGCCGTTCTTGCCGAAGATCGGATGCCCGTGTACCGCCATTATTCTGGTCCGACCGCTGATTTTATGTATATGTTCGGTTCTGGCCATTTTACCGGTAGACTTTACCATCTCCAGCGGGCACGGGTGATCCTGCCTGAGACAGGGGGAATTTCTGCCGTGGGAAAGCTGATAACAGGTTGTGCGGTTTTTTTTGAATTTTCCTGCTGCCTGGTTGGCAAATTCCACAATGTAATTTTCGGCATTAATCACGTAAAGCGGATACACCAGGGAATCAAGAATCTGCTTTAATTTTCCGGAATTTAAAGTAATTTCATCACTGCTTTTTGCAGATGAACAGATGGCTTTATTATTTTTTTTCTTGCCTGGCGGTTTTTGCCCGGGCTTTCCGGTTCTTGCGGTTTGCTTTTTCATAGACAGCCGTTTTATTATATATCTTTCAGCTTCTGCACTGCTGCTTTAAAATCAGGAGCGGAAAAAAGCGTATGGCCCGAAACCAGTACATTAAAGCCGGCCAGTTTGATTTCATGCGCATTGTCAAAACCAACACCGCCGTCAATTTCCAGATCAACCGCCAGGCCGGATTTATTTATCAGCTTACGGCACTCTTTACCTTTAACAAGGGCGCTGCGGATAAACTTCTGTCCGCCGAAGCCCGGATACACCGACATAAGCAGAATCTGATCGGTATAGGGCAGAAATCCCTCCAGATCATTTACAGGAGTATCCGGATTATAGACCAGGCAGGATTTAAGTCCGAGCTTTCTGATGGTCGTGAGGCAGGAAGTTATATCATCGTTTATTTCCCGATGAATACCGATAATATCAGCGCCTGCCCCGGCAAAAGCCTCGATGTATTTACGCGGATTAATAATCATGAGATGCACATCAAACACCTTGGAACTGAATTTTCTTAACTGTTTAATCACCGGGTGACCAAGCGTGATATTGGGTACAAATACTCCGTCCATTACATCTATGTGAATATATTCGGCTGCAGAGGCGTCAATTTTTTTTATTTCTTCACCCAGTCTGGAAAAATCACAGGAAAGAATGGACGGTGAAATGATATGGTTTATTTCAGACATTTTTCAATTTTCCCTTCAGAAAGCTGATAAATATTTTTACTGTATTTGGTATATTTACGCGAATGAGTAACCAGCACTACAGCTCTGCCTTTTTTATTTTCATCTTTCAGCATATGCAGAGCCAAATCAGCGGATTCTTCGTCAAGCGAGGCTGTCGGCTCGTCGGCAAGTATTATGGCCGACGGTTTTAACAGGGCGCGCACCAGAGCGCATTTTTTTTGTTCGCCCATGGAGAGCGTATCGGGCAGGGCCTGCGGCGAAGATCGGAATTTCAGGATCTGCAGCATGTCAAGAGCTTTCTGCCGGTCAAGGCTGCCGGGTTCCCGCAGCAGGGACACAGGAAGCAGAATATTATCCAGCAGATTGAGATTGTCAAAAAAAATATTTTTCTGCAGGATGTAGGAATAATATTCGGCGCGCAGGCGGTTAAGCGCATTGCCGTATCCGCTAATACGCCGGTTTTTAAAAATAATTTCTCCGCTGTCCGGCTCTAAAATAAGGCCGATTATGGAAATCAGCGTGGTTTTACCGCTGCCGGTGTTTCCCACAAAAGATATAAAATCACCCTCGTTAATATCAAGTGATGCTTCGCGGAGTCCGCAGGTTTTTTTTGTTATCTGCCCGGCCGGAGACTGATAAAATTTGGAAATATTGTTAAGCTTAATCATTGGTTGAGCCTGA
>DNNS01000605.1 GCA_003497555.1 Spirochaetia bacterium | reverse complement strand
GCGGATTTTCCGGCCCGGGAACAGTCCCTGAACAAACGTAAAATCATCCGGGTTCCCCTGCCGCAGGAAATTTTCACTGCCATCGGGGAATATAATCAAAAAACCGAAACTACGCCTTTTATGTTTCTTCTCGCGGTTTTCTCTGTTTTTGCCGGCAAATACGGAAACAGTGATTTTAATATCGGTATACCGGTTACAGCGCGGCCGCATCATGATCTTGAAAATCTGCTCGGTATGTTTGCCAATATGTTAGCTTTGCGCGTGATCATTGACCGGAATGCCGTATTTGAGGATTTTCTGAATTCTTTAAAAAAAGAAACTCTCGCAGCGTATGCTCATCAGGATTATCCATTTGAAGATCTGGTAGCAAAACTCAACCCCGGCCGCACCGTCGCCATGAATCCGCTTTTTAATATGGTTTTTACAGTTACAGCCAGGCAGGATATGCATTACAGTCCTGCTGAAAACAGTACAAAATTCAGTGATTACCGGGAGACATATAATCAGATGCCTGTAAGCCAGTATGACTTAAGTTTTATAATCCATACCGCAGACAGTAAAACCGATATTTTTATTGAATATCCTGAAAATTTGTTTGTGCAAAAAAGCGTTGAAAAATTTGCCGATCAATATATAAAAATCGCAGAAGAAGTTCTTGGTAATAGTAAAATTATAATAAATAATCTGCTGCACCCGGAAAACAGCGAAAAATTATCATCAGTACTCTCCGGGTTTCAGCAGGATTTTTCATTTGAAAAATCAGGTATGAAAATAAAACATTGCCCGGCAGATAAACGACCAAAACTGTTACTCGGGCTTTTGCCGTTTTGGCAGCCTCTTATTCCGCCGCTGGGGATAGCTTCATTAAAATCATTTATCCAGACCAAANNCAAAGGGTATCCGGTAAAAATTTTTGACGCCAATATTAATCAGAGTTTGTATGAGCCGTGTCATATGTACAAAAAAAACCTGCGAAACATTATTCCGGATCATTTGCAAAAAGATTTTCAGAATATTGCCGTGGATATTTTACGGAATCATGCTATGGCATTTGTTAATAATCATCCGGTTGAAATGCGTCTTGATATACTGAAAATGCTTCTTCAGCAATCTTTTAATTTTATTCCGGAAATTGATGAAATCACAGAGCTAAACAATGTGTTAACTGAATACTTTAAAGTACTTGAACAATATATTCTAAAACTGATTCTGCAGGAAAAACCTGATTTTTTCGGATTGACTCTTTATTCCGGAAACCTTGCGTCTTCATTATTTGCCTATAAAATCGTAAAACAAAAATATCCCGGCATCCGTACCATAACAGGCGGAGGTGTTTTTGCCAATGAGCTTTATCCGGGCACCGAAAATTTTAACCGGTTTATCAGTCATACAGATTATATTGACTCTGTTTTTATCGGTGAAAGCGAACTGCTCCTGTTAAAATATCTTGAAGGTGAACTTCCCCGATCGCAAAAAGTTTTCACTTTACAGGATATACAGAGCGAATTATTCGATATCTCTTCTGCGCCTGTACCTGATTACTGCGATATTGAAGTTGAAAATTATTATTCACTTGCAACATACGGTTCACGGGGTTGTCCATTTACATGCAGCTTTTGTACCGAGACCGTACAATGGGGTAAATTCAGAAAAAAAAATGTACATGCACTTGCCGATGAGCTTGTATTTCTCTCCGGAAAATACGGAAAAAAAATAATTATGCTTGGTGAATCCCTGATAAACCCGTATATTACCGAACTGGCTGTTGAAATGAAAAAACGTAATACGGGTATTTTATGGGACGGTTGTTTAAGGGCTGACTATGCCGAAATTGACGAAAATGCCGTACAAACATGGAAAGAAGGCGGTTTTTTTCAGGCCAGGATCGGTGTAGAAAGCGGTTCGGAAAAAATTCTTTCTTTAATGAATAAAAAAACTACACCTGATAAAATTGCCGGCACAATTAAACTATTAGCCGCAGCCGGGATAAAAACAACCACTTACTGGTTAATCGGACATCCTGAAGAAAATGAAGATGATTTTAACATGTCCATGAATCTGGTTGATAAACTGAAAAATGATATTTATGATCTTGCATGTCTTCCTTTTTTTTACAGCATCAAGGGTTCGATAAAGTCAGACGAATGGATGTCGCATTACGGAATCAAACCGCTGTATAATGATAAATATCTTGATATACTGCTTATACAAAGATGGATATTGCAGTCGCAGCCAACCCCTGAAGAAATAAACAGCAGGGTGAAAAGATTTATAGATAAAATCAAATGCACTAAAATTCCTCTGCTATACACCATAAACGATTTATATAATGCCGATATACGCTGGGAAAAACTGCATAATTATTTTCCTGATAAAAAAATTAATCAGAAAGCTGCTTATAGCAATACTAAGATGGCAATTGAAAAACCAAAACTACTTATTGGACTTCTGCCATTCTGGGTGCCATTAATGCCTCCACTTGGGATATCACTGATAAAAGGGAATTTGATAAATTACGGGTACAATACAACTGTTTTTGATGCAAATATTGAAGCTGAGCTCTGGCAGACTTATCATCAATACTTGGATTTTCTGAAAAAACAGATGAATCCTGAAAAACTTTATAATTTAAATCAACGAGGTTTTGCGGTTTTAAAAAATCATCTTACTGCCTATGTTAATAAATCTGACGAAACTGAATATTTACAGGCTATAGAATTCTTGATCCGGCAGTATTTTTTCTGCCGGGCAGAAAACCATATTATTACTGAATTAAATAAAATAATAACTGCGTTTTTTATTCAGCTTGAAAATTATATCTGCAGCCTGGTAACAGCCCATGCGCCGGATATTGCGGGTTTTACGGTTTATGACGGTTCATTGGGAGCTTCACTTTTTGCTTATAAAATCATTAAAACCAGATTTCCGCATATTACTACCATTATGGGCGGCGGTATATTTACCACCAGTCTGCATCCGGGATCTCCGAATTTCAGTTATTTTACAGATAATCAGGCTGTAAATATTGACAAGATTTTTGTCGGTGAAGGAGAAGAACTTCTGCTTCAGTACCTGGAAGGGCATCTTGATCCGGGAAAAAAGGTATATGACTGTGACGATCTGCAGGGTAGGGAATTTGATATCTGCAAATCAGCATTGCCTGATTTTACAGATCTTAAAATCAGAAGTTATTACAATATACCTGTTTATGGATCGCGAGGCTGTCCCTATAATTGCAGTTTCTGCGCTGAAAAAGCAATATGGAAAACCTATCGCCGAAAAGTTCCTGCCAAAATTGCCTGGGAAATAAATTCCATGTCTGAAAAATACAATACTCAGCTTTTTACTATTAATGATTCGCTTCTTAATCCGTACATTAATGAACTATCAGCTGAGATGATTAAAAACCAAAAATCATTTTACTGGGATGGACCGCTGCGGGCTGATATTGAAGTGTGTAACCCCGATCATACGCTTTTCTGGCGTAAAGGCGGTTTTTATAATGCCCGCATCGGAGCTGAAAGCGGTTCCGGTCGTATGCTGAAAATAATGAATAAAAGAATTTCTCCTGAACAGCTTGCTTCCGCCCTGCAGGCATTATCAGGTTCCGGAATAAAGACAACTACTTACTGGGTAATCGGGCATCCTGAAGAAACAGATGCGGATTTTGAACAGACCCTTGCCTTTATTTCCGAGAATAGTGATTATATATATGAAGCTGTGGGAATTCCCTTTGAATATCATAAAACCTCGGTAAATTCCGTGGGTTGGGAAAAAACCTGGGGAACAAGCACGATGTTTCCACCGGAATTTCTTGATCTTTTTACTGTGCAGAAATGGCTGTTAAATACTTCTCCTGCGCCGGAAGTATTATACCGGCGTGAAATGAAATTTCAGGAATGTTTAAAAAAAATTCATATACCTTATTCTTCTACTTTTAACAGCCTGTATATTGCGGACAAACGCTGGAAAGCCCTGCACAAAAATTCGGTACCTTCCATGGGGGAATTAAATTCTCCGGATATTCATGTAAGGGAAAATCTTGACATTTTACTGCCGCAGTCTTCATTTGAAAAATTCATGATTCCCGGTTTTACTTCTGTACAGCAGATAAATGCGGCAATAGTTTAAATTATGAATAATAATCC
>DNNS01000174.1 GCA_003497555.1 Spirochaetia bacterium | reverse complement strand
GGTTTTTGTTTTGTTTACCCAAGAAATAAATTCACACCCCGGCTGCTTCAGTGTTTTGCAAATATTTCTCATTCTATTTATAATCATAAAATGCTTTTCGCTGTATTTCTTTTTCTTACCTGTTGCATTTTTCCGGCCGATCCGGGACTTTTTGCATCTTTAGATGCCGGACTTTCTATTTTTGATTTAAACGATGAACAATATTGCAAAAAGCACAATTTACAAAAAATCGATAAAAAACGCAACCCGGCGGTATTTGCCGGTATTTCCTCTGATTTTTCCCTGCGCTGCCTTGAAGCCGGAATTTTCTTCGGTTCACAGGAAAAACCCGCTGAATACAGTATAAGCAGCTCCGGTTTTTACACTGTCCAAATTCAGCAGTACAGCCGCTATATTCCGCTGCTTTTTAAAATATCCGGGAAAATACCTTCGATCATAGGCAGACTTGGCGTTTCCGCCGGAGCCGCTGCCGGAATTGCTTTTCATAATACGCGTACTGTTACCCGTAATTTTTACGGTGATTATCTGCTGTCGCTTACTGATACTGAAGACAATTTTAACCGGACCAGTCTGTACATGCTGGCCGAGGCAGGAGTGTTCTTCCCTATCCGCGATTATTTTAAAATCCATATCCGGGGCATGAGAAATTTCATGGTGGAAAATAACTATATTAAAATGTATTCCTTTACCATCGGAGCAGAATATAACCTGTTTTACCGGATGAGACGAAAATGATTTTTCCCCTGCTGCTTGTTGTTTCCTGCCTTTTCGGGCAGGAATATTTTTCCATTGAAGGCGGTACCCGCGAATATATACCGGAAGCGGAAAAACGCATGGTAACCCGGGTATCCAATTATCAGGGCATAAAAAAAAACACCTATGAATTCAATGAAGCAGCTTTTATCCGTAAAGATTATGAACCTCTGCCGGTTCATGGTTTTTTTCTGGAAATAATGAAAAACCGCAACCGGTATTCCTGGGGCGGCGGAGCGGAGTATACTTATGAAAGATATGTTTTTACCCCGGAAAGACATGTATACGGTTATTCGGATGAAATAGCCAACAAAACCATGAACTGGATGTTATATGCCAAAGCTCTCGCGCATCTGCATTATAAATACAGACCCACCCCCTTTGCAGGAATCATGGCCGGTCTGCTGGTAACCGCATCAGGCTACAGCGAAGTGCTGCCCATGTATAACCGGGTATATTACCGCATTAAACGCAAAAAAAAACCCGAAATTATTCGTCAGAAAAAAGTCTATGATTTCAGCCTGCTGCATTACCAAAATGCCTCCGCATCTCCGGTAATCGGTCTGCTCTGCGGCCTGAAAATGTTTGTTAAACAGCGGGTCGGCGGACGCATCACGGTTTTATATACGCTTTCTCCGGCGCACGGCAGGTATAAAATCCAGGACTATCGTGCTACTAAAAATTATTTTGATGCAAATAATACCAAAAAACTGCATTTTATTGAAAACAGCCCGGTCTTTAAAAATGATTATTCCGGATTATCGATTTACCTCTCGGCTTCAATTCATCTGCGGGAAAAATAAACACATTATCATTCGTAGCGCAGCGCATCAATCGGGTTCATGTCCGCCGCCTTTTTTGCCGGGAAAAATCCAAAAACAATTCCGATCAGAGCCGAAATGGTAAAAGACAAAACACATGAAGAAAGAGTAATACGGGTAGGCATTTTCCAGCTTAATGAAATAATACGGGTAATAATAAAGGACAAAAAAATTCCAAACAAACCGCCTAAAATGGTAAGCAGCATGGATTCAAATAAAAACTGCAGCCNNCCGGCAATACTTCCCAGTACCAAATCAAAAATCGCCTGGGTATCGCGGTGCTGTTTTAACAGTTCTTCCGGAATTACAATTTTAAAATCACGGAGTCCGCGGTGACGGCGCAGAAAGATCCGTTCGGCTAAAATTCCTATTTTACCGACCAGATCTTTATTGCGGCAGTGAATAATAATGCGGGTAGCATCGGGTGAAAAGGCATCAGCACCGCTTGCCAGTAAAGAATGGCCGAAGGGAATATAGATATTATGATTAAAGTCTTCGTAATCCATATTGTCATCTTTTTTTACATCTGCGCCCTTGGAAAAAAGAATACCTACAATGGTAAACCATTCATCTCGGATTTTTATTTTTTCTCCCAGCACTTCTCCTTCGCGTTTAAAAATATTATATAACCCTCCCCCGAGAACCGCAACCTGGGCGGAAGTACCGGTTTCCAAATCGGTAAAAAAACGGCCAAGCCGTAATTCCAGATGCAGAATATCAAAATATTTTTGTACTGTTCCTACGGTTTTACTTTCCCCGCGGTAATTTTTAAACTGTAAAGACATGGTGTTATCGATGATTGGAACAATTTCCGTCCATTTGCCGATAATACCCTGAAGCGCCCTGATGTCGTCTTCTGAAATTCCGGAAGAGACATATTTCCCGCCGCCGGAAAGTTCCTGTACGCGGATTTCACGATTGTCATAAAGATAGATATTGTCAATTCCCATAATGGAAATTTTACGCAGTATTTCATCCTGGGCCCCGGTACCGATAGCCAGCATGGACACCACGGCAGCTACGCCGAAAATAATTCCAAGCATGGTGAGAAAACTGCGGAGTTTGTGGGTAGAGATGCCGTCAAAGGCAAAAGCCAGGCTTAATATTACAAGTTTCATGGAAAAATATCCGGCGGCTGTTTCACTTTTTTTCTGCAGCTGCTCCTGTTGCGCTGCGCTGCCGGCCTATCCCCAGTTCACGCATTATTTCCCGGCGTTTTTCCGCATCCTGAAGAACTTTTTCATCAAGTTTTTTTTCAGCAAGGAATTTTTTTATTTTTTCATAAAGTTCCGGTTTCTCTGTTTTCAGCGCATTTAGCGAAAAGGGCTTGGCGCTCTTAATTTTTTCATGCGCGTCTTGAGTTTTGGTTCCGTTATCTTCTTTCGGCGCCCCGGCAGTAATTGGTTCCTTATCAGGTTTTGAGGGCTTGATTTTAGTTTTTACCGGCGGCACGGCACTTTCTTCGGAATTTTCCCGATTGGAAACTTCCGAAATTGCGTTTATGACGGTTTTGTCATTCATTTGTTCTTTTTTAATAATTTTATATTCATCAATTTTAAATTCGGTTTCTTCGATTGCCGGATCGTAAAGCAGCAGTTGGGTATCAGGAGGAAGTTCGTCTTTGATAACTATATAATCAGAATTTCTTTCGCCTAAAGAAACCATTCGCGCTGCAGGCTTGCCTCCGGTATTTATATATATCTTACCGGTCCTGCGGTCGGTTGAGAACACCGTATCAACAGGAATATAACGGGCATCAGGCAGATAGGAAAGGATAATATCAACCCTGGCAGTCATACCCGGCCTTAACACATCAGTGTCAACTTCTTTGATATTAGCAAGAGCGTCAAACACCATGATTTCATTATTGTTATGCTTGGCATGAGCAAGTGCGCCGATACTTGCAAGTTCTGCAGTAAATTTTTTTTCAGGAAAGGCATCAAGAATAATCCCGCATGCCATTTTTTTTCTTATACGGTTAACATCTATTTCATTTATTTCTATTTTAACGCGCATTTTTTCCAGATCCGGTATAATAATATAGGTAAAACCCCTGCGGATCTGGTCTCCGACTCTGATTTTTTCCCTGGTCCAGGGGCCTTTGGGCTGATATACAATTAATCCCCTGGTAGGAGCATAAACATTATAAAATTCTCGTCTGCGTAGATATTCATCACGATCCCTGCAGACTTTGGCGTAATTGTTATTTTTTATGCGGAGAGCCATGGTATCATTATTGGCGGTTGTCCGGATTTTTATTTCAGCATTGGAAACATCCATATAACGCCTGGATAGCTGCAGTTCACCCTTGAGCTGGTCAACTTTGGGAGCAAACTGCAGGGCAGACTGCCCGGCAATTTCAATGTCAAGCGTATTGATTTTTTCACTTAACTGATTGGAAAGACCAATCATATTCTCCCGGATATTGGCCTGAAAATTTTCAATATCATTTCTCTGGGTTTCTATCTGTTCTTCGAGTTTTTTTATCTGCTCGTCAATATCGCCGGTATCAAAACGCGCAATCAAATCTCCCTTGTTCACATAGGTTCCTTCCGGAATCAGATGAATAAGAATAAATTGCCGATCAAAACCCGGGGAATTAACATCAACAGATTCGGCAGCTTCTAAAAGTCCGCTTACGGAAAGCGTTTCTACAAAAGGCCCTCTGCTGATGCCTGCGGTAAGCAGCTCACGGGCTTTCTTTTTTTGACAGGAAAAAATAATAAAAAAAATAAGAATCAGATAAATTAATTTTATCTTCATTATATAAATTTATCATATAAAAGGAAAAAAAACTTGTATATGCTCAGATTTTAAATTTATTTACCACGAAACACACGAAAATAAAAAAACATGTGTTTTACTATATTTTTTCGTGACTTTCGTGCTTTTCGTGGTAAATTTTTTAAAATTTAAGCTAAAAATTTTAAAATCTGAGTAGTTACAAAAACTTCTTAATGATTATAAAGTGTTACCCGAAAACCTTTTAAATATCCCAATTTTCATCAACCTGCTCCATTTCCGGAAGAGCTTTGATAAAACAGGCACCATAACGCTTGGAAATAACGCGTTTATCCAGCAGAATAAACAATCCGCGATCATCTTTACCGCGGATCAGCCTGCCGAAACCTTGTTTAAATTTCAAGACAGCTGCCGGCAGGGCATAATCCATAAAGGCATTGCCCCCGGCTTTTTCTATATATTCGCTGCGCGCTTCATATACCGGATCGGTTGGAACCCTGAAGGGCAGCTTGACAATAATAACGCAGGAAAGTCTTTCTCCCTTGACATCTACTCCTTCCCAGAATGAATCGGTTCCCAGCAGAAGAAATTTCCCGCAGGATCTGAAAGTTTCCAGCAGGCGGGTACGGTTGTCTTCACCCTGCACCAGACAGGTTATGCCCTGTTTTTCCAGCTCCGGCGAAATTATATTTTTTACAGTCAGCAGCTGCGCATAAGAGGTAAAAAGCGCAAAAGTACGGCCGGAAAAATAACAGGCTGCCTGATAAATATATTTCGCGGCAGAATCGGTAAATCCGGCTGCAGACGGTTCCGGAATATTAGCGGGAATATAAATACGGCAGTTTTTTTTATAATCAAAGGGAGAGGGAAAGGCATTTTCGTAAACATTACGATAAGGCAGATTAATACCAAGCCGTTTGCGGATAAAGGTAAACCCGCTGTGATCCCGGAGTGTAGCCGAGGTTAATATTACAGTGTGGTTTTTTCCCAGTACAGCGCTTTTAAAAATTTCTGAAATATCCACAGGCGTAATGTTGAATTCAACAAAAAGCCTGCTGTCATTTAACCGGCGGGCTGAAAGCCAGCGGATGTTGTTGTCGTTTTCTGAAGAAATAATTTCATCGATTACTTCCTGCAGACCTTCCAGCCGCATCTTCAGACATTTGAGTTCAAACTGTTCGTCCCGGAAAAGATCCTGGCTGGCTTTTTCTTCATCTTCCAGAAAAAGCAGGATTTCACGCAGCTGTTTCAGCAGCCGATACAGCCCGGCACCGACATTCTTTACCGGTATGTCAAGCGCCTGCAGGAATTTTTCTCCGTCCGGAGCCTGCCGGTTGATACGGATTTTAATTTCATTTCCCGGTTCCCCGTTTTCGGGGTTTTTGTTAATGCCATTTCTGATTAAATTGTATATTTCATCAAAAGCATCTCCGGCAGTTTGATCGAATTCCCTGCGCTTGCCGGTAAAATCTGCAATAAATTTTTCAATTAATGTACGCAGCGCCTGCCGGTTCTGCGTTTTCTCCAGCAGGCGTTTTAAAATTCCGGATGCCGGCTCCCTGGATTTTTTTCCGGTTCGGGCGATAAAATTCAGATTACGCTGCAGTGCGCTTCTGGAAGCGCTTTTGCCGAAATAGGATGTTGCTGTTTCTTCGATATTATGAGCCTCATCAATGATCAGCCGGCGGCAGGCCGGAAGCAGGCCGGTTTGTCCGCCTTCGATTTTCATGGCGGCATCCGCACAGAGCAGGTGATGGTTTACAATCAGCAGATCAGATGTAAAAGCCTCGCGGCGGGCTTGCTGGTAATAACACAGGCTGAAAAACTGACACCGGGCGCGAAAGCAGATATCCGGTTCAGCGCAGAAAAAATCCCAGACCGCAGGCGAAGGTAAAAATGAAACCTCCGATTTGTCGCCGGTTTTTAAATCCGGCAGCATGGTTTCAATACGGCTGATTTGCCCGGTTTCTTCCGGATTTAAAAACAGAGCGGAAGTTCCGTATCCCTCTTTTTTCAGGCGGTCAGCCTTGTATAGGCAGATATAATTACCCCGGCCTTTAACCATGGTATATTTAATTTTAATCCCGGTCAGGGCCATGGCGGTAGGAATATCTTTTCCAAGCAGCTGCTCCTGCAGATTGATGGTATTGGTAGAGACAATAATACGTTCGTGATTATTTTTAATCCATAATAATGCAGGAATCAGATAGGCAATGGATTTTCCGGTGCCTGTTCCCGCTTCGCACAGATATACGGCATTATGATTAAAAGCCTTGCCTATAGACTGGGCCATATCAATCTGCGCCTGCCGGTTTTCAAAACCGGGAATTATATTTTCAGCGCTGCTGTTTTTTTTCAGATAACCCGCAATTTCTTCCGCTTCCAGGGGAATAATTTCCGCAGGTTTTTTATAGGGTACTATGACATTGATATTCTCGGCATTGTTATCGATAATAAAAAAACCTGCCCCGTAATCCGCCAGCCGGGCTGCTATTTCACAATCCTGATCCGACGGCGACAGGTTTCCGGAAGGATGATTATGCATAACAGCATGGTAGCGCACGGCATCTTGCATGACCGACGGCGCCATATTTATATTGCCCCGTGAAATTATTTCGCAATCCTGAATGGTATTTCCCTCAATAAAAACTCCAAAAACAATTTCCTGCCCCCCGTAATCGGCAATAGCAGTGCGGATATGTTCAGCTGATTTTTTATTTAACAGAGTTATTGCTGATGCGGCGCTCATAAATATTAAAGAGATACGTTTATTTCCACAGTAACACCGGGGCCGGGATTATGTCTGATTTGCTGCATGATACGGTTTAAAAATCTGTAACTTTCCGATGATCTGGGAACCAACCCCTCGTTTTGATCGTAATCATAATAAGTTACGCTGTTTCTTTTATAATCCTGCCGGTAATTGATAAAATAAATATGCTGCCGGTAATATATACCCAGCCGGCCGGAAATCCGGTTTTTTAAAAAATATTCCAGCCCTGCCCGGGCTTCAAGATTCAGGCCGAATTTAAAATAATAATCTGAAGATTCATAAATATCATACAGATCTGCCCCCAACAGGTCACCGGTTTCACCGCTGTAGGCAGACACTCCGGTATTTTGTTTGATTATTTTTATCCGGCTCTGGGCGGATAAGGCCGGAATAACGGAAACCGCGGACTTGATCCCGACAAAAGGGAAAATCCGCATAAAGTTCCGCGCCGGATTGGAAAATTCCGCACCTAATCCGAGGGAATACCCGTATCCCCTGACCGTATCCCTGCGTTCCATGGATAAAATACCGGTAATGGAATTTAATTTATTGCGAATAAAAAAATCCGCATTTCCGTTTCGGGTATATGAATAACGGTCTATGCCGGTAAACAATGAAAACACACCCCGGTTGCGGCGGTATTCCGTACACAGATAAAATGAATAATATGGAAAGGCAATAAAAAAATAATCGTTTTTTTCATATTTTTCAGAATTGGTACCGGGAATAAAATCAAGCTTGTCTTCGCCGGACAAAAAAGAATAATCGGGTCGGCGTTTTTCCGCAGCCGGAGAAAAGGTATAGGATAAACCCGCGCCGACCCTGAAATTTTCTGCACCCGGATAAAGGATTCCGGCTAACAGGAAAAGTGCGCAGATTTTATTGATCATTTTTTTTATAATGACAGCCTGTTGAATGATCGTTTTTTGCTGCGGCGGAAGCAACCAGGATGGATGTCTGAATGGCGTTGCGCAGTTCCAGAATTTTTTCATGCGGCGCCGTATTGCGGTAAAAATTATCTACTTCTTTCTGTAAATTACGCAGATCGTTGAGTGCACGGTTTAATCTTTTCCGGGTACGGATTATTCCGACATAATTCCACATTATGGATTTAAGAGTTGCCCAATCCTGTCTGAGCAGCACCGGGTCGGGTAAATTTACTGTTCCGGTATTAAGCCACGGACGCACCTCTTTACCTTCGGCCGTATATGCTGTGACCGGGTTGTTTTTAATATGCTCAACGGCCCGGCAGGCAAAGGTCAGACATTCCAGCAGGGAAGTGGAAGCCAGGCGGTTGGCGCCATGAACCCCTGTACAGGCGCATTCTCCGACTGCATAAAGATTGGGCAGGGTTGCAGCTCCCCATAAATCGGTTAAAATACCGCCGCAGAGAAAGTGAAAAGCGGGCATAACCGGTATCGGATCTTTCACCGGATCAATTTTAAATTCCAGGCATTTTTTCATGATATTGGGGAAGCGCTTGCGGATGATATCGGGAGGAATCTTTTCCAGCGAAAGATATACCGTATCTTCACTGCTGTGTTCAAGCTCCGAGATAACGGCTCTGGTAACAATATCGCGCGGAGCAAGCGAGCCGCGGTGGTCGTACTTTCTGGTAAAATCCCTGCCCCGGGAATTGACAAGAATTCCTCCTTCGCCCCTTACCGCTTCGGATATAAGAAAACATGAACTTCCCTTGATGGACATAGCTGTGGGATGGAACTGCGTAAATTCCATGTTGATTATTCTGGCGCCTGCCCGGTAAGCCATGGCAATTCCGTCGCCGGTGGAAATTTCCGGGTTGGTAGTGTATTTGTATATCTGTCCTATGCCGCCGGCGGCTAAAATAACCCGGTCAGCCAGGCAGCTTGTAATTTTGCGTTTTTTGCTGGAAAAAAGATAGGCGCCCAAACAAAAAGGCCGCCGGTAAATAGAGAGAGGATTGGATGAATTGTGAGGTATGGTAATGAGATCAACGGCAATACAATCTGTTATTATTTTTATATTTTTCAGTTGAACAGCATAGGCTGCCAGGCTTTTTATAATTACATCGCCGGTTTGATCGCCGCTGTAGAGTATTCTTCGCGCCGAATGAGCAGCTTCGCGCGTATATGCCGGCAGGCTGTTTTTACCGGTAGTAAAACCGGTTTTTATTTTTTTCAGAAGTTCATTTTTAATTATTTTGGGCCCTTCGGAAACAAGTATTTTTACTGCTTCCGGGCGGGCCAATCCGGCAGTAGCGCGCATAATATCTTTATAAAATTTTTCTTGGGAGTCGTTAATTCCCAGACCGGCAATTCCGCCCTGGGCGCAGGCCGATGCCGAGTTGTTGATATCAGCCGCTTTGGTAACCAGGGTTACTTCAAAATTATTTTCAGCGGCTTTAATGGCGCTCATCAAACCGGCTGCGCCGGAGCCCACAATCAGAATATGCATAATTTTAACTTGCAAAAAAGGATATTTTTCTTTATAATGACAACCGGAAGATCAATCATAATGTATTGTACACAAGATTATAAAAAAAATAAAGCTTGCTGAAAATGCTGAAAAACTGGCTGCGTACCAAAAAAGCTGTCTTACAGAAAATCGCCATGCTGCTTCTTGCAGCCTGCGCTGCTGCTTTTATCCGGCGCAATTTTTTCCCGGTAAATGACTTGTCAGCGGTAAATACGGAACACGAAAAATACCGTGAAGTTTTTGTACACGGGCCGGTTAAAAATCCCGGAATATTCAGATTTACTGAAAAAACAACCATCGGGGAGGCAATTGAAACCTGCGGCGGGCTTAAATACGGTTATATCATTGACCCGGAAACCGAAAAAACCAATATTTCAGGCTATGAAATTAATATAATAAATTATACAAAAGAACGTAAAAATTATACCCGCAGCAGCCGATATTATTGATAGCGGTATATTATTTTAATACAGAGTAAATATGTCAAAACCCGAAAACATCTCCGATGATGAATCAATAGCGCTTTCCAACGAAGAACTGGATAATATACTCAATTCATCAGATCTGACCGAAACTGCGCTCGATTATACTCCGCCGGAAATTGACCTGCCGNNAATTTCCTTGACAGAAAGCATCGCTGATACTGCGGATATTGCCAGCGCAGCAGATGTGGAGATTGAATCTCCTGTACCTGATACGGTTGCAGCCGATACAAGCGAAAACAACGATGAAAAAATCAGTCTGAGCAATGATGAACTTGATATGCTCTCCGATATTCCCGAAGAGCCGAATTTACCGGTAGCAGACAGTGAAGATGAAAAAATCACTTTAAATGACACTGAAATGGATATGCTTTCCGGATTGCCCGAAGTATCCGGCAGTACGGAAGAAATTCCCGCAACCGCAGATGAAGCCGGTGAAGAGCTTATAGCCTTATCCAGCGATGAAATGGATAATATTCTGGAAAATGTGGATGAAACCAATGTTGTTGATCTGGGAACTGATGATAATATTTCGTCGGCTTCCGGAGCGGAGGCTTCGGCTGCTGAAAAAACCGGAAGCGCGGGGGACGAAGACACCATAAGTCTTTCCGGCGATGAACTTGATAAAATAATCAGCGAATCAGACGAATATGATTCTTCAGAGATTTTCAAGAGCGATTCCGATACTTCCGACAATGTCAGGGAATCGCTTGATTTTGAAAAATCCATTATGAGCCGGGTGGAATCTGCAGCCGCCCCGGAAAATCTGCCTGAAGAAATTCCCCAGGCTCCGGTTCTGGAAGAGGCCATGGCCGATGTGGAAGATATTCCGGAAGGCAGCAGTGAAGAAGAAATACTGAAAGAAGACGAGAAACTGATTGACCAGATACACTCGGAAATCGACCAGCTTGATATAGAAAAAATAGATTCTGAAATCAGCATTGAGCCTGCAGCTCTTACCCCGCTTCCGGCTCCGGCAAAAACGCGAAAAACTCCCGCCAAAAACCAGATTACCGAATCTGATTTAAAAAAAATATTCGCCTATCTTGATAAACTGCTGGAAAATCTTCCCGAGGCTAAAATCANNCAATTTTATGATCTTTATACCAGTATTATAAACAAGCTCGGTATCTGATATGGGGCTTTATCAAAAATCCAAAGATCTGCTTTTCCAGCAGTTTATAAAAAGAAACTACCGCGATTCCGGCAGCCGCCTTAAGCTGCTTTCTTCAGTTACCCCTGATGATATCATCGACCGGATTGAAACCCTTGAATACTGCCAAAATATACTGGCAGCGGCTACGGAATTTTTTAAAAATTTAAAAACAGCGGATGCAGATCTGCCCCGGGTTTTCTGCGCACTGCTTGATGTCTGCGCTGCCGGAAATTATGCCCTGCTTTCAGCCCGGGAAGACGGCCTCTACAAACCGGTTTATTCCGCGCTGCATAAAAAAAATTTCAATATTCCCGGGGGGCGCATACGGCCCTATATCCAGAAATCAATCTTAACCGAACCGCGCGATTTGGCTGCGGTTCTAGCCGGCAGTGTTGAATGTAATCTGCTGGCGATTTTTACCTCCGAAAGCACACCGGATTATATTGCTGCCGTGCAGATAGACGGCTGCAGGCAGAAAAGACTGATTCATGAAAGACTGATGCGAATGCTGACCGGCTGCTACCGGCAACTGCGCGCTTCCCGGGAGAAATCCCGGACCAAAACCGGAACCCCGGCGCTTCCGGTTGATATCATTAAAACCATGATCACGGCTGCCGGTAATATTGAAAAAGGCGCAACCGGGGCAGGATTAAATATTCTTTTAAAAAAAATAAAAACCGTATCCTGGTATTATCTTCAGCTTGAAAAAAAAATATGGAAAAATCTTGATGCGGGAGGCCGGCGCGGAATACTTCCGGACATGCCGGCTGCGGGTATTAAAAACGGTTTTTCCAGCCTGCCGAAAGCGATAATTAAAAAAAACGGGTTTTCTCCCAATACCTATATATTATGCAATGATAATATTGCGGTTATTTGTGAAATGAATAAAAAATATAATAAAAAGATTTTACCGGTTGCGGCCGGGCTTGCCTGCCGGGCGGTTATAGCTGCAAAAAATACGGTTCACGCTTCCGCTAAAAATACGGCTACAGATAATTTTAAAAATTTCTCCGTCAATTTTAAAATACTTGTTAAAAACAGTACGGCTTCAGGGAAAAAACCTGTTTTTTGTCTTATCGGATTTCCTTTATTTGCAGAATTATTAACAGGATATGCGGCATTTGAACAAAAACTGCTGAAAATAACAGCTTGCGCCGAAAATTGCCTGCTTCGTCTTGGTTTTAATAAATTTATCTGCGGTTACCCGGAAAGTTCCGATATTCCGCGGCAAATGGAAACCTCGCTGCTGGAACTTATCAACAGCCGGGCTGATAAAAAAATAATTTTTACCGCCAAAGATGTACAAAATTCGCTTTTATTGTATAATAAGGACTTCAATACTCCGGAGGAGCTGATTTTCAGGGTCAACAGCCGGGGTGGAGGAAGTTAATGGAAATTTCTATTGAAAAAAAAAACGGGTGGAACATAATCTATCCTGCCGGCAGGCTTGATATACATATTTCCCAGCAGCTGGAAGATACAGTAGAAAAAGTTATCGGGCAAAAAGAAACCAAAATAATTTTCAATCTTGAGAATGTTGAATATCTTTCTTCTTCCGGGCTGAGGGTGTTTATTTCCACCATGCGCAAACTTAAAGATTTAAAGGGCGAAATGCGCATCTGCAGTATCAGCGAAACCGTAGCAAAAATTTTTCGTATTGTTGAACTGGAAAGTATGTTTAAAATTTTTCCGGATGAAACCGCTGCTATCAGTTAACCTTAGCGCCGCATAGTTCCATCAAAAGTTTTTTCCTAATCAGATATTCGGGTTTCTGCTAAATTTCCGATAAATGTGTATATCCCGATCAGCAATGATTTNNCAAGATCATTGCTTTGCGGTATAGGGCTGTGCTGTATTATAAAAAAATGATAAACCTATATCCGTATATTTTTGTTTTTTCCTCTCATCTGAAGTATTCATGGGCATACGCCTTAATAATTTTTACAAACGCCAATTTTCGGGAGCTTAAATGATAGAAAAATTTATTGATCGCGTGGAAATTTCCGCTCAGGGCGGGCATGGAGGCGCCGGAGCTGTTTCTTTTCACCGTGAAAAATATGTTGAATACGGCGGGCCTGACGGCGGAGACGGCGGAAAAGGAGGAAACATAATAATTAAAGCTGATCGCAGAACCGCTGCTTTGGGTCATATTGCTCCGGTAAGGATTTTCAAGGCCGAGAATGGGCATCCGGGAGGAAGCCGTAATTGTCATGGCGCAAACGGTAATGATCTGATTATCAATGTACCGGCAGGAACAGTAATACATACCCCGGAAGGATCCATACTGGCGGATTTAAATGAAGATAGCGGCGAGTATATGTGCGTACGCGGAGGGCGCGGAGGCAAGGGCAACGCCCATTTTGCCACCTCCAGAAACCAGACCCCGAAATTTTCCCAGAAAGGAATGGAAGGCGACAAGGCGGATTTGATTCTGGAAATAAAATTAATCGCCGATATAGGGCTGGTAGGACTTCCCAATGCCGGAAAATCAACTCTGCTCAGCCGTCTTACCAAAGCCAGGCCGAAAATTGCCGATTACCCCTTTACAACCCTTACTCCGCATCTCGGGGTGCTCAAACTTGATATATCTTCCCAGGTAATCATTGCCGATATTCCCGGCATCATAGAAGGAGCGCATAGGGGTGCCGGCCTGGGAATTGAATTTCTCCGGCATATCGAAAGAACATTTTTTCTTTTTTTCTGTATAGATATAATGTCTGAAGACCCGGAAAAAATATATTTAATGCTGCGCTCTGAACTGGAACAATGGAGCAGCAGGCTCGCGGCCAAGCCGTTTGCCGTATTGATTACCAAAACCGATTCGGCGCCTGATTCGGTAAATACTGTCAGGGCGTGTTTTCCGCCCGGACTGCAGGACAAACTTTTTTTTATCAGCAGTTCCAGCGGAGCCGGTCTGGAAGAATTAAAAAAAGTTTTTTATCATGTGCTGGAATTAAAAACCGGACAATAAAAAAGCATATTACTGCCGGAATTTATTCAATCTCCGTAAAAGGCGTATCTTTTACTTTTTTCTGCAGCCGGTGGAGCTCATTTTTCAGTTCAGTACGTATCTGCCTGTATGCCTGATCATGATAGACATTTTTGATTTCAGCAGGATCTTTTTTCAGATCAAAAAGTTCCCATTCGGGTTCTTTTTTTATATCCCTGGTGTTTGGCTGTCCGCAGGCGTCCCCGTAATGCTAAATAAGTTTGTAATCCCTGGTTCTCACTCCGTAATGAGCGCTGACATAATGGCCCAGATGCATCCAGTAGCGGTAATACATGGATTGCTGCCAGTCGTCCGGAATAATCCCGTTTAAAAGCGGTCGCTGGGAATAACCCTGATAATAATCGGGCCTGGGAATTCCTGCAAAATCAAGCCAGGTGGGTGCAAAATCAACATTGGTGGTAATTTCGTCAATTACAGTGCCGGCTTTAATTGCGCGAGGATATCGCATAATATAGGGCATGCGCAGCGATTCCTCATACATAAAGCGTTTGTCATACCATCCGTGATCGCCTAAAAAAAATCCCTGATCGGAAGTATAAATTATCACGGTATCGTCAAGGATTTTTTCGTCTTTCAGAAAATCAAGCAAACGCCCGGTGTTCTCGTCTATCGAGGCTATACAGCGCAGATAATCTTTGATGTAACGCTGGTATTTGAAAATTTTTAGTTCCCGGCTGTTTTTAAAAAAAACCTTTTCTCTTGTTTCTTCCGGAACCAGGAAAAAATTTTCGGTATTTTCCGGATGCGGTATAAAATCTTTAATGCTTTTCCCGGGAGGAGGAATCAGTTTTAAATCACGGTATTGCATGTGTATATCTATACGCATTTCCGCTTCCTGCGCAGCGCGAGATCTGTCCGAATAATCATCAAAAAGTGTAGCCGGTAAAGGCAGCTGATCATTCTGAAACAGGGTTTTATGAATGTGATTCGGTTCCCACGGGCGATGCGGGGCTTTGTGATGGCATTGTACAAAAAACGGCCTGTCCTTTTTACGGCGTCTGATATAATCCATGGTCAAATCAGTAATAATATCGGTAGCATATCCCGGACGCTGAGCAGACTTTCCATTTTCAATAAAAACAGGATTAAAGTATTCACCCTGTCCAATTAAAACTTTCCATTCATCAAAGCCTGCAGGGCAATGCTCAGGCCCTTCACCCAGGTGCCATTTTCCGAAAGCAGCGGTTTGATAACCGTTTTGCTGCAAAATTTTAGCTGCATTTTCCCTGCGGTTGTCAAGATGCGCTCCGATGGTGGTAACGCCGTTAATGTGATTATAGGTACCGGTTAAAATAGCTGCCCGGCTTGGCTCGCAGATACTGTTGGTGCCGAAGCAGTTTTTAAAAAG
>DNNS01000452.1 GCA_003497555.1 Spirochaetia bacterium | reverse complement strand
ATGTAATAATTAAATTTTCGAAGGAGGATTAAAAAATGTCTAATGAAGAAAAAACAAAATCAGCGGAAACTGCGTTTGTATGTTATTTGATTGAACGTATAAACGGCAAAAAAGGAAAAAAGCCGGACACCGGTTTTTCTGCTTCTCTGCGCCGGGCAGATAATGAGGCAACTGCTTATCAAAGTTGGGAGTATTTGGCAAATTGGTGCGATCTTGAAAATGAATACCGGCGAAAACCTTATGCCTTAATCGCCGCGGCGTTAGCAAGAGCTAAACCGGAAAAAAACGGCTATCTTGGAATCGGGCAGGCAATTTCTGCCTGTTATGATTTCGATAAAAATTCTGATCCGGCCCGCTCAAAATTGCGGCGCATATTAGCCTGTAAAAACGCTGTAGAAGCCTGTGAAGTGCTTAGGCCAGTACTTAATCTGCTTGCCGCAAAATCGGTAAAAATTGATTACGCCAGGCTGCTTGCTGATTTACTTTATTTTAATGATGAAAAGCGCACGCGCTGGGCAGCAGATTTTTACGGCAGGCCGAAAGAAGAGGAAAACGCATGATAGCCGGTTTATGGAAACTTTCCGCGGCAGACTGCGCCAAACTAAATCTTAAAGACGAATATGCTGTGCATAAGGCAGTTTACAGCCTTTTTCCTGATAACCGTTCAGCAGAAGATAAAAAAAAAGATATTTCGAGCGGTTTTCAATATGCCGATAAAGGAGGCGGATATAATTCGCGCATGATACTTCTGCTTGCCAATCGTGAGCCTGTAGCGCCGTCTTGCGGAGAGCTTGATTTAAAACCAGTCACTGTTGATTTCCTCTCGGCTGATTATTACGGTTTTCAGGTGATAATGAATCCGGTAAAACGCGATAAAAAATCTGCGAAAGCTGTGCCGGTAAAGGGGCGCGAAAATCTGATAAAATGGTTTTGCGGGAAAGCGGAAAATTCATGGGGCTTCATTGCTGATGAAAATAAACTGGATGTTTCCGGAATGAGCGCGGTAATCTTCAGCAAAAACGGTAGTACAGATATTACCTACAATAAGGCGGTTTTTAAGGGAGTACTGACAGTTAAAGACCGGAAAAAATTCCAAGAAAGTTTTACGCATGGCATAGGCAAGGCCAGGGCATTCGGCTTTGGACTTCTTGAACTTGTACCGTTATTAAAAAATAATTAAAAAAAAAGGAGAACTAAAAATGAATAATTCATTAAACAATCTTAAAATCGAGTATCACATTCTGCAATCTTTTCCGGTAAGCTGTCTTAACCGCGATGATGTAGGCGCGCCTAAAACCGCCATGATCGGCGGGAGCAGCAGGGCGCGCGTAAGCTCACAGTGCTGGAAACGGGCGGTAAGAATGGCAATGCATGACTTGGGTATAAAACTGGGCGCGCGTACAAAACTCATTGAAGAATTAATCAAAGAAGCCTGCCTGGCTGAAGGCGCAAGTGAAGAGCAGGCTTTAACCTGCGGAAATAAAGTGAAGGGCGCGTTTATTAAAGATAAAAAATCAGTGGACGGGAAAGGATCTAAAAAAAGTAAAGAAGAAGATGATGATGAGGAAGGTACAGACAGCGCAGACGAAGGCGGTAAAACGGATACACTGCTGTTTTTAAGCGCACACGAAGCGGCGGTTTTGGCCAAAGCATTTAAAGAAAATAATTTCAATCCGGAAAAGGTAATTACGCAAGCGGACCAAAAAAAACAGGCCAAAGAAATTGCAAAAATTCTGCAAAGGGAAGTGAATTTTTCAGCAGATGGGCTTGATATAGCTCTTTTTGGAAGAATGGTAGCTCAAGCAGCGGAGTTAAATGTTGAAGCAGCAGCTTCATTTTCACACGCTATTTCTACGCATAAAGCTGCGAATGAAGTTGAGTTTTTCACCGCACTTGATGATAAGCAGACTGAACCGGGCGCCGGGCATATGGGGAGCCTGGAGTTTAATTCTGCCACCTATTACCGGTATATCAGCCTTGATGTCGCTCAACTTTCAAGATCACTTGCCGGAAAGAATGTACCTGATGCGATAAGCGCTTTCACTAAAGCATTGTTTATGGCTGTTCCTGCTGCCCGTCAAACTACACAGTCGGCAGCCTGCCCCTGGCAATATGCACGTATTTTAGTGAGAAAAGGGCAGCGTATTCAGGCGCCTTTTGATACACCTGTGCGGCATGATAAAAACGGCGGTTTTATTGAGCCGTCAAAAGAAGAACTTAAAAAGTTTCTCGCCGCCCAGGAAAAAAACTGGGGGAGCCTGTTTGGAAAAATCGGAGAGTTCGAATACACCGGAGACGGCAAAAGCATTGACGAACTTGTTTTATTTTTAAGCGCCAATAGCGGTAAATAAATATGGGTACCAGACATCTTCTGCTCTGGATTGAAAGCCCGCTTATGGCATGGGGTTATGATTCGAAATTTGGGAGGCGCGATACGCTCCCCTTTCCCACAAAATCAGGAATAACCGGGCTTTTACTTTGTGCTCTTGGCTATAGCGGAGAACAAAAAGAGCTTTTAGCTGAGCTTGCGCCCTATGGGCAAACAATTATTTCTTTTGTAAGAAAAATAAAAGAAAAAAAAATCGCTCGCGAACCGCATCTAATGGATTTTCATATGGTAGGGTCTGGATATAATTCGGGAAATAAATGGCAATCTTTGCATATTCCTAAAACTGCTGAAGGAAAACCGGCAGTTGGAGGAGGAACAAAAATGACTTATCGTTACTATTTACAGGATGCGCGTTTTGCCGCTATAGTAACAATACCAACCCGTCATGCCGAGAGTTTTTCAAGCGCTCTTCAGTTTCCGGTTTACGATATTTATTTCGGCCGTAAAAATTGCGCGCCTACAGACATGGTTTTTCGCGGTGTATTTAATGATGAAAAAAGCGCACTAGAAGAGGCTCTGAAAATTGCACAAGAGAAAAACTTGACGGAAGATTTCAGAGTGTTAGAGGGTGAAAGCGAAGGAGATGTAATAACGCTTAATGATGTGCCTTTACAGTTCGGCCCGGTAAAAAAATACCGTGACAGAATAGTGACGGTAATACCGGTTAGAGAATAAAAAAATATAAGTAAAAAATGAGCAATGCTTCCAAAAGACTGCTAATAAAAATTACCAGGGAAAGCCTGCCGCAGGCATCTGCGAGATATCCGTTTATTTACCTGGAACGCGGCCGCATGGAAATTGATGATTCGAGCGTAAAGTGGATAGACTCCGAATGTAATGTGGTGCGTCTGCCGATTGCTTCGATAAACACTGTTTTGCTGGGTCCCGGAACTACTATAACCCATGAGGCTATTAAAGTTATGGCTGCCGCTAACTGTACTGCTGCTTGGGTAGGTGAAGACAGTTTGCTTTTTTACGCGGTCGGAGTTACGCCTACGGCAAACACACGAAATTTGAGAAGTCAGATGAGAATTGCCTCCAAAAAAAAACCGCTCTGGAAGCGGCGCGGCGTATGTTTGCCATGCGCTTTCCGCAAGAAGAACTTGAAGGGAAAAACCTTAAAGAAATGATGGGCATGGAAGGGCGAAGGGTAAGGAAATGTTATGTGGAACTAGCGGAAAAATACGGAGTAGGGTGGAAAGGCAGAGTGTATACGCCCGGAAAGTTCGAGCTATCCAATATTACTAATAAAATTATTACCGCGGCTAACGCGGCGCTTTATGCGTTAATTTTATCGGTTGTTCATGCACTGGGGTTTTCACCGCATATCGGTTTTATTCACTCCGGGAGCCCGCTTCCTTTTATTTATGATCTGGCTGATTTATATAAAGATAAACTTTGCATTGATTTGGCTTTTGCTATGACTCTTGAAGCAGCCGGTGAATATAACCGAGAACTTACAGCAAATGAATTCCGCAGGCGGGTGATAGAGTCAAATCTTCTGGAAAAACTGCCGGAAGATATTTTTTATGTAATATTCGGGATAAAAAATGGTAGTAGTAATAGCGAATGATTTACCGCCTGCCGTGCGGGGAAGAATGAAACTCTGGTTTGTGGAGCCGCGGGCAAATATTTTTGTTTCAGGTATCAAAGATGCCGTGGTGGACCGGGTAATTAATTATCTTTTGGTAAAATGTCCGCCTGAAGCAGGACTGATAATATTTAAAAAACATAACAGACCGCCAGGTTATAGAATTCATGCGCCTGGTCAGCCTGACAAAAAACTTATTGAAATCAGCGGTCTTCAGCTGGTAATAGAAAAAATATTGGGAAAAAAACCGGAAAAAAATGAAAAAACATGTTAAATTAAGCCTGTTTTTAGTGTTTTCCCCACGCACGTGGGGG
>DNNS01000157.1 GCA_003497555.1 Spirochaetia bacterium | reverse complement strand
GTTCTTTTATCATCCGCAGATCTGCTGCGCAGCATGATTAACAATCCTGAAACCAGCAACAATGCCGATATCAGCCGTGAGCTCGTTTCCCTGAAAGGAGCCGCAACCGTAAAACTTGACCGGAATGAAAAAGCGGCTCTGAAAAAAAACATCTCCATTCCTCTCGAAAAAAGTACCAGCGGATTACAGCTTACCGAACTTGATTTAATTGAAGCCAAAAAAGGCGGAAAATTCCTGTATCTGCTGGAATACGATCTGATACGCGATATTGAAGCCAGGGGAATTTCCACAGACCAGTTTATCAAAAAACTGGAAAGCGCCGGCAGGATACTGCAGTCTAAAATTGAAACTGACGAAATACCCTCTCTGGAAAATGCGGCACAGGCTAAAACTCTGCCCTTTCATGCAGTTTATGCCACAGTCCTTGACCCGGAAATGATGCAGGGAATTATAGAAGTTGATCCGGCACAAATCACACTGCTCACTGACGAGATTATAAAAATGATGACCGCCAAAGACGGATCTACAGTACAGTCTGAAGAAAAAAAATCACAGCCTGTTATTGCCGAACCGCTGAAAACAACTGCGGGTAAAAATCCTGAAACGCTTCCCGGGCAAATCGCCATTCCCCGAGACGATAAATCTTCAGAAACCAGTCTGCGCGTACATGTAAATCTGCTTGACAAGCTCATGACTCTTGCCGGAGAACTGGTTTTAGCGCGCAATCAGCTTGTACAATCTGTAAACTTCTGGAACCGGCAGGATATAGAAAAAACTTCCCAGCGCCTGAATATGATTACCAGTGAATTTCAGGAAGCGGTTATGGCCACACGCATGCAGCCGCTGGGCAATGTATTCAACAAATTTAAAAGACTGGTGCGCGATCTGGCAAAAAATATTGGCAAAGAAATCGATCTGGATATAACCGGCGAAGATGTTGAGCTTGATAAAACCATCATTGAAACCATTACTGATCCTCTTACTCACATCATACGAAATTCCATTGATCACGGAATAGAAAGCCCGGAGGAGCGGCAGAAAAACGGCAAAACCCCGGCCGGGCATATTTCCATCAGCGCCCATCACGAAGCAGGCCAGGTGATAATCTGCGTTAAAGACGACGGGCAGGGAATAAATCCGGTTAAAATCCGCGAGACCGCCCTGAAAAAAGGCATGTATGATAAAAAATCGCTTGATGAAATGAATACCAAAGAGCTAATCGAACTGATCTACAAACCCGGATTCTCCACTGCGGAAAAAATTACTGATGTCTCCGGACGCGGCGTAGGTATGGATGTTGTAAACACCAATATTACGAAAATCGGCGGTGTGATTGATATTGAATCCGATGTAGGCAGGGGAACAGCGCTTACCATTAAACTTCCGCTGACTCTGGCTATTATACCCAGTCTGCTGCTGATGTGTGATGAACAGCGCTATGCCATTCCCCAGGTTAATCTGCTGGAACTGGTACGTATTCCGGCTGCCCAGGTAAAAGAACGCATAGAAAAAATAGATTCCTCCCTGGTTATTAGACTGCGCGGCGAACTGCTGCCCCTGGTACGCCTGAGCGAAATACTCCACGGAGGCCCCGGAATATACATTGACCCGGAAAGCGAGGAAAAAAAATCCGAACGAAGAATAAGCATTGCTGACCGGCGTACCCTCAGTGATGTAAACCGCAATACAGAAAAAAAGGCGCGGGGCAGCAGCGACCGCCGGGTTAATTTTGAAAGCGCAGTCAACATTGTGGTGGTAAATGCCGGAAACGCCCAGTATGGAATAATTGTCAATCGGCTGCTTGATTCTGAAGAAATTGTAGTAAAGCCTATCGGTACGCATCTTCGTGCCTGCAAATCCTATTTTTCCGGAGCTACTATCCTGGGAGACGGCACGGTATCGCTTATTCTTGATGTTATCGGCATCAGCAGCCGCCTTAACATGACAGCAGCGCATCACAAGGCAAAAAAACTCAATGTTATAAAAAAAGCCGAAGAAAAAAAAGACAGCCAGTCGCTTTTAATCGTCAATAATGCTGTTGACGAACAGTTCGCAATACCCTTAAGCATGATCAGCAGAATAGAAACCGTTAAAAAAAGCAATATCGAAACTACAGCCGGGCGGAAGGATATCAAATACCGCGGCGGTTCCCTGCTTCTGCACTCCATAGAAGACACAGCCAGGGTAAAACCGATTGCGCAAAGCGATGATCTTTTTATTATTGTTTTTCCTTTTAAAGGCAGGGAAGCCGGCCTGCTTATTTCCAATATTGTTGATGTTATTGACACAAGCCCTGATATTGATACCTATACCTTTAATCAGCCCGGAGTTCTTGGCTCCGCTATTATTCTTGAAAAAACCACCCTCTTTATTGATTTATATGCCATAGCAGGCGGAACAACCGGACCGCAGCCTGTTAAAACCAGACCTGAACTCCATGAACCGGAGAAACTAAAAACATCTTCCGCTCCTGCCGTGCTGATAGTCGAAGATTCTCCATTTTTCCTGAATAACATGCGTTCCTTTATCGAAGATTCCGGCTACAAGGTTATTACGGCTACAGACGGTGTTCAGGGACTGGAAGCTCTTAATACTCACGCCGCCGGAATAAGCATTATTGTTACCGATATTGAAATGCCTAATATGAACGGACTGGAAATGACCAGGGCCATCCGCCGCGACCCGAGATTTGTCAGTATTCCCATTATCGCTGTCACCTCTGTGGCCGGGGAAAAAGCCGAACGCGAAGGTCTGGAAGCAGGCATTACAGAATATCAAATCAAGCTTGATCGGGAAAAAATCCTTAGTTCCCTGAAAAATTACTGTCAAGCCGTTATTGCCTGAAACATGGAGAATCATATGCAGAGCGCTGAAGAAATCAAGGAACTTATTCTGCTTAATATCGGCGAATTATGCTGCGGAATCAATAATGTCCAGGTGCAGGAAATTAACAAGCATATCAAATTGACAATGGTGCCCCACGCTCCTGAATATATAAGGGGAGTAATGAATTTACGCGGCCAGATCATGACAATCATCGATCTGCGCAGTAAATTCGACCTTCCGCAGGAAGAAATTTCCGCTGCTCACCGGGTAGTGGTGGTGCATTACCACGGTGAAATGATCGGATTACTGGCTGACAGTGTTTCTGATATAATTAATATTAAACCCGATAATCTTGAACCGCCTCCACCGTCGCTCGGCAGAATCAATGCGCAATTTTTTTCGGCTATTTATAAAATGGAAGATAAACTAATCGCTGTACTTGATCTTGAAAAACTGCTGGCGGTTTAAACTATCAGAAACGCCGCAAAATATGAAAGAAAATATCTTTAAGGCGCTGGTTGTCGATGACAGCGTTGTTTACCGAAAAATCATTTCCGATATTTTATCAGGACTTCCCCAGTTACAGGTAAGCGGTACAGCCGCCAACGGTAAAATCGCCCTTTCCCGCATAAAAGCCGATCCGCCTGATATAGTTACCCTTGATATAGAAATGCCGGAACTTGACGGTATCGGAACGCTCCAGGAAATTAAAAAAATCAATCCGGAAATCGGCGTTATCATGATCAGCTCAGCCAGCAGGGCCGGGGCTGAAATTACCATGCAGGCGCTGGAAAAAGGGGCTTTTGAATGCATTGCCAAACCGGAGGATACAAATCCGGATCTCTCCAAACAGTCGCTGGAAAAAGAACTGGCATTAAAAATCCGCAGTTTTATCATGCGCCGCGAAATCGCCATGCTGCTTAAAAATAAAAAAGCGGAAAAAATAAAAGTTCCCGAAATAATTCCCGAGACCGCTCAAAGCCGTACCCCTACCCTTCCCGTTTCCAGGTGCAGTGCGGTAATTATAGGAATTTCCACCGGCGGACCCAATGCCCTGGCCGCAGTGATTCCGCTTTTGCCTCCGGATTTGCCGGCACCCGTATTACTGGTGCAGCATATGCCCCCGGTTTTCACGCAGGCTCTGGCGGAGTCGCTGCAGCGCAAGAGCCGCATTAAAATAATTGAGGCCGGGCACGGGGAAAAAATACNNCGCGCCGGTACAGTATATATTGCTCCGGGCGGACGCCAGATGAAAATCAAAAATGAAGGCGAGCTTGGTTCCATTGAAATAAACGATGATCCGCCGGAAAATCACTGCCGGCCTTCTGTAGATTACCTGTTCAGGTCTGCAGCAGCTTTCTACAAGAACAAGGCAATGGGTATTATTATGACCGGAATGGGAAACGACGGCTCCCTGGGCATAAGACTAATGAAGAGAGAAGGCGCTTTAACCATAGCACAAGATCAGCAGTCTTGCGTGGTTTTCGGCATGCCCGCAGAGGCTATACGTACCGGCTCGGTTGATCTGGTACTGCCGCTTGACCGTATTGCCCGGGAAATAATCGAAAGAACCCGTTAATCGAATGCTGCTGATATGATAATTAAAATTACACCTGACGAGCTTTCGGTATTAGCCAGGCATATTCATGAAATTTGCGGAATAGTCCTTGACCATAACAAGGCTTATCTGGCAGAAAGCCGACTTAGTCCTCTGCTTGAAGAACTTAAACTGTCCAATTACAGCGAACTTTATTTCCGCGCCCGTACCGATCATGAAGGCAAAATCAATGCCCGTATTATCAATTTAATCAGTACTAATGAAACCTCTTTCTTCCGCGACCGTACGCCCTTTGAACTGCTTAAAAACAAGCTTTTTCCGGAATTTTTTTCAGGAGGCGCCAGAAACATTTCCATCTGGAGCGCAGCCTGCTCCACCNNCCCAAACTGCCGTCAAAATTGTCGGAACCGATATTTCCGACCATGCAATTGCCCAGGCCAGTTACGGTAAATATAACCGGATAGAAATCGAACGCGGACTGCCTGCGGAAAAAATCAGCGCTTATTTTACTGAAGAAGCCGGTTTATATAAAATACGCGATGAAATACGCTATATGGCGTCTTTTAAAAAAATCAATTTGCTGGAACAGTTTATAAGCATGGGAAAATTTGATTTAATTTTCTGCCGGAATGTGGCAATATATTTCAGTCCGGAAAACAGGAAAAGCCTGTTTGATCGTCTTGCTTATCAGCTTAATCACAGCGGTATTTTAATAATCGGATCCACAGAATCGCTTTTTGGGGTATCTGA
>DNNS01000714.1 GCA_003497555.1 Spirochaetia bacterium | reverse complement strand
TATCGTATTAGTAATATTCGGTCTTAAATTTACGGCTTGATTATAAATTTTTGACAAGCTATAATTACATAATGAATAAAGTAAAAGTTGTCAAACGTTTTTTTCATGCTCCGCAAAAACAAAGTTATTTTTTATTCGGCCCGCACGGTACCGGGAAAAGTCTTTTTTTAAAATTTTATTACCCAAAGGCCAAATTCATTGATCTGCTGGATGATGCAGTGCAATTTGAGTATACCCGTAATCCGGAAAACCTGAAACATCTGTTAGCGGCCATGCGCGATAATGATGTTTTAATAATTGATGAAGTTCAAAAAGCTCCCAATCTATTATCATCTATCCATAAAATGATGGAAGATCAATCATTACCTCGTGTGCAATATGTGCTTACCGGATCTTCAGCAAGAAAACTAAAAGCCGGCGGAGCGGATTTACTGGGCGGACGGGCTCTGGTAAAAACCATGCATCCCTTCATGGCCAGTGAGTTGGAAAGCGCATTTGATTTGAAACATGCGCTTAAAAACGGCCTGTTGCCTGTAATTTTTAATTCTGATGATCCGAAAAATGCTCTTGCTGCATATATAAATGTATATCTGCAGCAGGAAGTCAGGCAGGAAGGAATAGTGCGCAATCTTTCGGCATTTACACGATTTTTGGAAGCCATGAGCTACTCACACGCTGAAATTCTCAATCTTGCCAACATCTCAAGAGAGTGTCAGGTCAAACGGAGCACGCTGGACAGCTATTATGAAATTCTGGAAGATTTGCTGCTTGGCTTCAGTATTCGGAGTTTTAAAAAAAATAATCGTAAAAGTACTGTGGAATCCTCCAAATTTTATTTTTTTGACAGCGGAGTTTTCAAAGCGCTTCGGCCGGCAGGGCCTCTTGATGATCCGGATCATGCCGAGGGATCCGCACTGGAAGGACTCGTTGCCCAGCATCTGCGGGCGTGGGCTCAGTATATGGATCAGGGCAGTGAAATTTACTTCTGGAGAACTCGTGCCGGTAATGAAGTAGACTTTATTATTTACGGGCCTGAAAATTTTATTGCCATAGAAGTTAAAAAAAACAGTACAATTCATCCTTCGGATTTGTCAGGCCTGAAATCTTTCAAAGAAGATTATCCGACAAGCATATGCGTTTTGTTATACGGGGGCAGCAACATTGAAAAACGCGGGGATATTCTTTGTCTGCCTCTGGAAAGTTTTCTGCCGGAACTCACCCCTGAGAATAATATGAACTTTATAAAAAAATATTTTCAAGCGCAGGCCGGCCGGATTTAATATTTGCTATACCAGCCCGCGGGATTTGTCAGGCTGTTTTTATTCTTCCCAATTCTCAATATTTCTGTTTTCCGGATCAAACACCATGCCGATCTCATATACCGGAAGTACCGCTCCGTTTTTGCCTGCCCGCCCGCGATATTTTTCCGCATAGTTTTTTTCGCGAAGCTGCGCCAGCGGACTTTTGCCGCCGCTTTTATCAATGCCCTTTACCTTGAATTCAAAAATCCAGATGCCGGTTTCAGTGCGGACCGTTAAATCAATACGCCCGCAGTTTGTTGTATCTTCGGGAATTACGTCATATCCGGTTGCTGCAAAAAGAGTGTAGATTACTGAAGCCCAGTAACCTTCGTATTCGGCAATGTTGTTTTTGCGGTGCCAATCATGCGGAATGGAAGCCAGAAAAGAAGTAACAATATTCTTGAGGTTTTCGCCGTTTTTCTTTTCAATAGCTTCAACAATACTTCTGTGCACAGGCGCAAGATTATTGTTGCCTGAAATTTGCATGGCAAGAAGCCGGTTAAGCGAGCTGCGTACTTCCAGATTGGGGTATCCGAGAATGTACTGAACAATACCGCCTATTGTCTCTGTTTGTTTAATGGTCAGATAACCGGCCTGAAAAAGCAGAGTTTCCGTAGAAAGATTTTCTATATCGAATGAGCCGATCATCTCTTCGCCCGTTATCATGCCGTCATATTCAGCGGGATTTCTCGGCTGTTTTTTCCAGGTTTTTACCAGAAAGGTGGGTGTACCGGTTTCAAACCAGTGCGCCTTATACACTCCATGAGCAAATAAAAGCAGAATGTCAAAGGGATTATACACGGCTTCGCCCGTCCAGGCATAGCCGTTATACCACTCGCGCACCTGTTCTTTATCAAAATCTTTAAGATATTCGGCAAAATATTTTTCAAGATCTTCCTGCGTATAACCGCATAAAGCGGAATATTCTTTGGTAATGGTAATATCATGCAGATTATTAAGCCCCGAAAAAATTCCCGTCTTGGCGAACTTGCTTACCCCGGTAAGAAAAACAAAACGCAGATGTTCATCAAGCGGCTTGAGCGCGGAATAAAAATCTTTTAATATATCACGCATTTGTAAGGCTATGGCCGGATTTTCGATAGTATCAAGAATGGGTTTATCGTATTCGTCAATGAGTATTACGGGTTTGCTCTGTGTTGTTCTGTGAATGTGCTGCACAAGTTCTTCAAATCTTTTTCCGGAAATACTCTGACTTGGCTTCAAATTCCAGTTTTTATTCCAGGTGTCAAGCATGGAACTTATCAGAGCGGTTAGCTGTTCCGGCGTGCGCACCGGCGAAATTGACCAGTCTACCCGCAAGACCGGATTCTTCTTTTGCCAATCCCAGCCGCTTGCAGGTGTATCAAGATAAAGCCCGTTAAAAAGTTCCCGCTTACCGCTAAACGCGCAATGCATGGTGTCAAGCAGCAGGCTCTTGCCGAAACGCCGGGGACGCGAGAGAAAATATACCTGCCCGCCACGCATTAGCTCGGCGATGTAGCTGGTTTTATCGACGTACGCAAAGCTCTCTTCGCGTAATTTCGCAAAACTCTGTATGCCGATGGGCAGTTTTTGTTTCATATTAATCGCGCTATGATAATCGAATAACTATTATAGAAATTATACCGCAAAACAGAGAAATGCTCAAATAAATCTTTCAGACATCTGTTTTTCAAAAAGCGGTAATTTTCAGCGCCGCTACGGCGATGCTGATTAATAATAATTAAAATTTATAGTAAAATTCAACATGTCAAATGATTTCGCGCA
>DNNS01000466.1 GCA_003497555.1 Spirochaetia bacterium | reverse complement strand
GATGATCTTTTCCCGGAAATGCCTGTGCTGCTCTCAGGCGAAATAGGCAAGGGCAGAATTGTGGTGAGCGGCGAAACCTTTTTCATGCAGCCTTTTAATATTGAGAAAGGAGACAATCTGCAGCTCGCCTGGAATATTATGGCCTGGCTGACAAGAGGCAAGATTAAACAAAAACCTGTGCAAGAACTAAAACAGCAGTTATGGTTTACGGAAAAAATGATTGAAGATATGGAAAAAGAGGAAGGATTCTGATGTGCGTATATATATTTCAGTTAACAGCGCTTGTGCTCTTTCTTTTTCTATGGGCAGAATTTGCGGATAAACTATTAAATGAATTTTTGTTATATAATTAATTTTTGAGAGAAATATATGATTAAACAAAATAAAACTGTTGCTGCAATTATGGCGCACTCTGATGACATTGACATTTTCGCCGGAGGAACTTTTGCCAAATATACCGGCCAGGGATACAAGGGACTTTACGGAGTCATGTCGCGCTGCAATTCGGGATGGACAGTTACACGCGAAAAAGGAGGTCATTATATTTCTTCTCTGGAAATAGTGCCGCAGCGCCGAAAAGAAGCGGAAGCTGCTGCCCAAAATTATGGAGCGGAACTATATTACGGCGATCTTCTGGAAAATTGCTATACAACCAGAGATAAAGTGCGCATTGTACCTTCTTTTCAGGGAGCTGTTGATTTTAACGGAAATCTTTCTGATGCAGATGATTTTCCGGCAGGAACACTGCTTGCAGTAGAAGCAGGAGCCGGCGGAGAAGAGGCCAAAACAGTATCTATAATAAATGATATTGCGGAATTGCTGATAAAATGGCAGCCGGAACTGGTTATCGGCCAGTATTTTGCCAATAATAATCCGGATCATTTTAACGCTGCTCTGATTTTGGCAAAAGCCTGGCAGAAAGCATCGAAAGCCGTAAAAGTCGGCCCCTACCTGATACCGGTGATTCATCAGGAAGAAGGATTTATTTTTCCGCCTCTGGCGCCGAACCGCTTTATTGATATAACAGGTTATGAGCAGAAATGTCTGGACGGAATAGCCTGTCATAAATCACAGGGAGGAGAATTCCATTATACAAAAAGAATTACGGGAAACTGGCAGCACTGGGGTAAAATGAACAACTGTGCAAATGCCGAAGCTTTTTATGAAGTACAAATAAGGTAATAACTGAGTATGTTAACACCTGGAACAGACAAAACCATGCTTGCTGAAAAGGATAAAAATAATTATTTTTTAATTACGAAAACTACATCTGTCAAAACAGTTCTTTTAATTGTATTTTTTATCCTGAAAATTTTTCCGGATAATCTTATACAAAATGGAAATTTCGAACATCATGATCAAAACGGCCTGGCGCAGGGATGGCTGGTGAACAATAACGGCCAAAAAGTAAAAACATCAGTCCGAAAAACCGGTACTGGAAATATTTTTGTCATGGAGTGCGATAAAATTGACAGCAAAGACGACCATGGGCCGGTGCTGTACCAGACAAATGATTTTAAATTCACAGAAAAAAAATATTATTCTTTTTCTTTTTTTGCCAAAGCAGATAGAGAAATCATCATTCATACCGCCTTTCAGAATACAGCATTACTGATTTCACCAGGATTTGCAGAGCTTCTAACCATAACAAATGGCAAANNATCATTATAGCTTTGATTTTTATGCCAATCATACTCCGAAGTATGCCTGCGGATTATTTTTCTCCATGAAATCTCCGGGCCGGCTGGAAATATCCGATATCAGCCTGACAGAAACGGGAAAAACTTTTCAGCGCAGAGAACAATCAAAAATTGATATCGGTAAAATTAAAACCGATGATTATCCGGTAAAAAGTCTGCCGGAATGGACGCATTATACCTATAACGGTGAAAAGTGGATAATCAAACAGATTACTGATAATGAATACAATGACTGGATTCCCCGAATGGATGCATACGGCAATATTACCTGGTTTGGCGATGTGATGAATGACTGGTCAGGTACTTTTTATTACAGCGCCAAGGATAAAATTGTACATAAAATACCCCAGGAGCATAATAAATATTCCTGGCATTGTCTGGGTTCTGATATTTCGCAAGGAAAAGTTGCGCTCTATGAATATTTAGGCGGTGATAAATTCGGTATTTTTATTTATGATGGAGAAAAACGTGAAAAAAAAAGAATATGTCCGGATTTTAAATTCAGGCCGGGTCACAGAACTCATTTTAATCCGGGTAGGCCATTTGCCACAAGTCTTCATGATGTTTATGCTTTCCACCCCTCTATAGAACTGGGACAAATTGCATTTACCTCCTGGGATGATACTGATTTTGAAATTTATTTATGGAACGGAAATAAACTTTTACAGATTACAGACAATGAATACGATGATTATTTTCCGGTACTGTCAAAAGGAGCTATTGCCTATATGCAATGGTACAGCAGAAGCCGTATCATGCTGTGGGATGGACAAAAGCATATTGATGTTTCAAGCCGGGTTCTGAATAATCCGGCAGCAGCAGCGGTTGATATCTGGGTATATGACAAAAAAGTTATTTTTGAATCCGGGAAAAAACTGTATTTATGGGAAAATGAAAAAACAAAAAATCTGACAGAATCCATACCGGAATTTCATTATCAGTTCGCAGGACATATTGAAAAAGATATAATTACCTGGGGCGCAGTATCACCGTCGCGTTTTGCACCAACTCAGCTTTTTACCTATCGGAATAATCTGATAGATAATTTCGCAAATTGCACCTATGCTCTAAGCGGATGCCCGAATGAAACCGGCGTGCTGATGGTTTTTTCGCTTTTTGACGGTAATGATTATGAAATTTGTTTTGCCAGGAAGGCTGAGCTATGAGATTTAATAAAATTGTCTTGCTTTGGGCTGTTAATTTTTTTCTGCTTTTTTTTTATTGCCAATCAGAAAATCCGAATTTTGTTTTAAAAAAAATAACTGATAATTTAAATAATGATTATCTGCCGGTTTCGAAAAATAATATTCTGGTCTGGAGATCCGTTGAACCTGAAGATTCTTATATCAATATTAAAGATGGAGAACAGGAGGTAAAAAAAATAAAAGCTGCTTTATGTCCGCAGGTAAAAAAACAGCTATTTATCCCGGCTGTTGTTTACGGCCCCCTGGTTCCTTCATACATAAGCCACAGACCGGCAATAGGCAGCAATGAAATAGCCTGGACTTTTTTTGACGGCAAGGATAATGAAATATGCCTGTATAAAAGCAACCGTATATTCGTTATTACAGATAATGAAGCGGATGACAATTACCCTGTATTCTGGCAGGATGGAATAGTATGGTGCCAGTATGACGGAGAGGATTATGAGCTTNNCATAATAAAACAGCTTACTGAAAACAATGCTAATGACTATGCGCCTTCATCAGACGGTATAACTTTAGTCTGGGAATATTATCAATATGAAACAGACAGATGGGATTTAAAAATACTTGGAAACCCTGATGACAAACCTGAATTTTTTACTTTAAAAACTCAGGACGGAAAAATTATTAAAGAGCAGTTTAAAGAAAGAACAGATCCTTTTGTTGACGGAAGCGATCTTGTATATTCTGTTAATATGTGCGACGAATATAAAATAAGATACTATAACGGTAAAGACGCTTTTTATCTTACCATGAATCCTTTCCGGAACGGCGATGCTTATATAAAAAACAGCAGAATAGTATGGAAAGATTTTAATACCGTAAATATGAAATATGATATTTTTTACCGGGACAGTACTATACCCGCTGCAAAAGATATAAACGGAAAAACAACGGTATTAAACGTCAGCTCTTCTTCCAATCATTCTTTTTGTCCGGTGATTAATGAAAAGGGTGAAATATTTTATTCGGAATTTGACGGAGTTGATTATGAAATAATTAAGGCAGTAAAAAAGTAAAATTATTTTTG
>DNNS01000300.1 GCA_003497555.1 Spirochaetia bacterium | reverse complement strand
CGCTGCCCGTGGTCTCCTGGTAGGTAAAAATGCGCTCTATCGCTCCGGGCCCGCTTATGCGTTTTATCTGTGAAAGGTCGCGGCTCTCGCCCGTGTATTCAACACTGATATGTTCCGGGGATTCCTTGCCGAAAGAAATGCCGCAGAGCCTGCCCAGACTGTCATACGTATACATTTCATGGTATCCGTCTATTGCCTGAGCGTTGGTGAGACACAAGTTTTCATTATAACTATACGAATAGATCCTGCCGGAAAAATCCGTGATCTGCGTCACCAGGCCCAGCTCGTTTTTTACAAAACGCATAATCTGGCCATTAGGAAATTTCACGCCGTCTGCCATAATAACAACCGGCCGTTTTAAATCAAGATTATAGATTGCGCTTATTGATCCGGCGGTATTGAATGAATAAATCCGCTTTGTTGCGAAATCACGTACTTTGTATGAGTTATTCGATTCTTTGGTTAAAAACAGATTCCCCCGAAACCGCGAAACGAGTTTGCCGTTTATTTCTTTAAACTCGGTAATGAATCCGTTTGCGTCTTTTAAGTAATACACACTCCCGCGTTTAAGTACTTTCATATCAAGCAGGCTCGCGAACCCGGCCCCAAAAGAACCGGTAAAGGTACCGACGCTATACATTCGGCTGAAAATATCCATACCGCTATAGGTAAAAATACGCTCACTGAAACGCACGCGCAGTTCTCCGCTCTGCTCGTCCACATTTTGCCGCAGGTCGGGGTTGAAGAACGGCCATACGCTTAATGCAAGCAGCGCAGTAATTGCAAGAATTTTGAATGTTTTCATTAAAAAGCTCCTTTTTGCTTTCGTGAACTTCATGTCCTTCGTGGTTAATAACATTTTAAAATTGCCACGAAGATCACGAAGCGAACGAAGAAGTGTTTTCCCTTGATTCATATACCCATTATCTATTTCTTTTTTCATGTTTTTTTTCATTCGTAAATCCTTTAATATTGCTTTGCCCTTCGTGAACTTCGTGTCCTTCGTGGTTAATAACATTTTAAAATTACCACGAAGATCACGAAGCGAACGAAGAAGTATTTTCCCTTTACAGTACAAACCTTCTAATTCCGCTTTTTAGCATCTGCTCATTAAAATTAATCAACAATCCGATAGAAATTTTTGACAGTTTCATATATGTTAATATTTGCGCCTCATGGATAGGCGCTAATTTGTCAATACTTTTTATTTCAATAACTATTTTATTTTCAATAACAAAGTCAGCCCTGTACCCGCATGAAATAATAATATCTTTATACTTTACAGGCATCTCTATTTCCATATCAAAATTGATAACGCTATTACGTAATTCATAAGCTAAACATTGTTTATACGTACTCTCAAGCAAACCAGGACCCAATTCCCGATGAACTTCAATTGCTAATCCGATTATTTTGTTTGATAGCTCATCAAATTGCATTTTGTATTTATTCCTTTTATAAATTAAGTACTATCTCTTGCTCTTCGTGGTTAATAATATTTCAAAATTACCACGAAGATCACGAAGCGAACGAAGAAATATTTTTCCTTGAAAAACAAACTCATTATCTATTATGATTTTCATGTTTTCATTCATCCTTTAATATTACTTTGCTCTTCGTGAACTTCGTGTCCTTCGTGGTTAATAATATTTCAAAATTACCGCGAAGATCACGAAGCGAATGAAGAATTATATTTACTTGATTCATAAATCTTTAACTCGTTTTGTTTTCCATACTTTCTTAATAATACGCATGCGTGGTGGCTACGCCGATATACTGAAGGCTTGCTCCGTCTTCGCGCGGCATTACCCGTACCTTGTGCGTTCCAGCCTCTAAATTGCTATTAACAAATACGCCCTGATGCCCCCATACCAGAGGCGCATTAATGCTTTTTACACTGCCGTTATCAAGCGAGACCCAAAAAGAATCGGAACCGCTGTGCGCTCCTTTTGCAAACCAGAAAACCGTATATGCCCGGTTGGTTGGAGCGGTAAACTCGATTTCTGCAAAAGAACCGCTCTCTGCTTCATGCAGAATGCCGTTGTCAGGGCTGGTTAATATGCCTTTGCCGTTATCATTACTGAGCATGAACACGCCGTTATATGAAATATTTTCAGCCGCAAAATACGCCAGCAGATTGGGATTATTATCAATACTGATGTCGGAATTAATTTGCAGAATTTGCGGGTCTTTAACCAGCGCATAGCCGAACGGGCCAAATTCGCCTCCGTCTTTTATACCCCTGACCAGAACCCGGTTATAGCCGCTTGTCATTTCCGGCAAAATAGCGCTGAAATTTCCCTGTATATAATCAATACCGTTAAAACTATATGAAACATTACAGCCGGTAAAATCAAGGCTTCCGCTGCTGTTTTCCCCGCCCTGTCCTATGAAAATATCATCAAGACAATATTTGGCATCGGCAAACAAAGTGCTTATGGAAGAATTTCCGCAGGAGGAATTATTCACATCCGCAATAATAATCCGTTCGATAATAACATCAGCGCTGTCAGCGTATCCGCGGCTTTCGCATATTCCCCGGTAAATATTATAGAAAATTTGATGCCAGTTATCGTCATCATAGGCATATTCCAGCGTATATACCGGTTTAATGCCGGTCCAGGTACCGTGATTTCCGTCAGTAAGCTTAAAGCAATACCAGGCATTGCTGTGAAAGGCAAATACATCTACCCGCACATCGGGTTTAATGCGGTAGCGGAATCCCAGGTATGGAAAGTCTTTGGCATTAAAATGATCGCCGTATAGTTCGGCTGCCAGCATTGTTTTATTCTGCGAAAGCGAGAACTCCGCATATTTATTGGTGACTTCATCAATAATCGTAATTTCCGCGCCGTTCGTTCCGCAATAAGAACGCAGAAAACCTTTTTGCGCACAGTCATTGTAAATTAAAAAATTATGCGCAGGCGCTGACGGGAAAACATAGCCCTGCGGAAATTCTCCGCTATAAGAAAAATCCCTTTGCGGAGTATTAATATTGTCACTGTAGAAAATTCCCAGCAGTCTCCAAGATTCTTCCATGTTTTTCAGCTGAAGGAAAGTATCGCTTCCCCGCCTGATCCATTCTTCATGCGCTGCTTCCCAACGGTTGCTTTTTGCATCAAAGGCGAATAATCTGCTGTGTTCGGCAGTTGCCTGCTCAAAATTACTGAAAGATATTGTCATGTTTTCATGGGAATGAAAACCCGGAGAGCGTATTTCCCAGACGGGCAGAACCGCAGCCATATCAGCCGGCAGCAGATGTTCAATAAAATCTTTCTTTATTTCATCAAGATACATGACAAAATTCTGCGTACCAATACTGGCAAAACCGTCAACAGCGAGCTTAATTCTTTTTTCGCGCGATTCAATGAATCCTCCGGCGGTTGAGGTTATAACTCTGCCGACTTCGTATTCGCGTTCGTCAAAAAGCGTTTCCCCGTCTGCCGAGTATACTTCAAGCCGTACAATATACGGGCCGTAAAGATTGCGTTTCCATTTGCTGCCGTCAATTTTTGATGAATGAGTGTATTCATCAAGGCCGGTAGTCCAGGTGGCAAGATTTCCAAGTATGCTTCCGTAGGTTTGCGACATGGCTTTAAAAAAAGTTTCCTGCTGTTGGGGAGTATTGGTAGAGAAAAACAGCATATTGGTAGCAGACTCGTCATCAGCCTGCCTGTAGAATAATTTGTATGCGGCAAATCCGTCTCCGTATGCCAGTCCGAAAATCGGCACATCAGCCCTTACCACAGAATGCGCTTCGGGTTTGGTAATGGCGCAAATCAGCACAGGCCGGTACTGAATAATAAGCGGAACGGTTCTGCGTACAGTGATTTTACTTCCCTCTATATCGCGGAACTCAAGAGCGGCTTTCATGGAACGGTTTTTAACGGTAAAATCAAGCGGAGTAACAATTACCCGGTACCAGGCTTCACGCTCGCCGAGGTTTTCATTTTCGCAGTTTTCCAGGATGCATTCTGCTATGGCCGGGTTGTAGTTCTCGCCGTAAATAATCACTGCCGATATACTGCCCCTGAACATTTCTTTCGGCGCAGAAAGCAGAACCGATTTGGGCTCATCATACACCTGAAACGTGTGTGTTGCCCCTGTAAGCGTACCTGCCGCGTAAAGCAGAATTACGAAAATTAAATTTTTTGTATACATAAAATCTCCCTGGAAAATTTATTTAT
>DNNS01000320.1 GCA_003497555.1 Spirochaetia bacterium | reverse complement strand
TATCCATCGCCCTCTTAGAGGGCGGTGGGGTATTGATCCTGCCTCAACATGTCCTTGCGGACCAACGTAAAACATTTTCATTGTTTCGGGTGTCCTCCGGACATGATGACTCCTTCGAAAATATTATAATGTCGCCTTGGTAGCGCCGGTGGAAATACCGCCGTCAATTAAAAGCACCTGACCGGTTATATACCGGCCGGCATCAGACGCCAGAAAAATAACTGAACCGTCAAGATCATCCGGCCGGCCCGGCCTTTTCAGGGGAATACGGTCGCAGATATATTCCACCCATGCTTCATTTTCATAAAGAATTTTATTCTGTTCGGTTTTAAACCACCCGGGAGCCAGACAGTTAACAGTTATACCGAACTTACCCCAGTCATCAGCCAGGGCTTTGGTCAGCTGTGCTACACCTCCACGGCTGGCTGAATAGGGCACAAGGCCGGCATAACCAAACACACAGGTAACGGAACCTATATTAATTATACGCCCGTATCCGCGCTTGATCATAGATGCGCCGAAGGCCTGGCACATAAAAAAAGTTCCGCGCAGATTGGTATTTAAAATAGTATTCCAGTCATCCCAGGTGACTTCCATGGCCGGCTTGCGCCGATTGCAGCCGGCATTATTTACCAGAATATCAATGTAACCGTAATCAGCCAGTACGGCCGCAGCAAATTTTTTAATGCTCTCTTCGCTTTGCACATCAAGATCATAGGCTTGTACTTTGCGGCCCAGAGATTCTATTTCCCGGCAGAAATTTAAGCAATCTTCTTTTTTGCGGGAAGTAATAATTATATCAGCGCCCGCTCTGGCCAGGGCCCGGGCAAAATACTGACCCAGTCCGCGGCTGGCCCCGGTTACCGCTGCGCGTTTTCCGCTTAAATCAAAAAAATTATGCACCATGCTGTTCTCCTTAATTCACGGTTCCAGTACTATTTTAAAAAGCGGTTCTTTGCCTTCTAAAAGAAACGCAAACCACTTTTTACCTTCGGATAGCGGTACGATTTTACTGATCAGCTTGTCAACATTAATGCGCCTCCCGGCAATCATGTTTATGCATGCCTGATATTCACCGGACGAAGCGCAGGAGCCGAGCAGCGTGAGTTCACCGGTTACAATTTTCTGCAGAGGCATGATAATTTCCGGGGAAAGATTTCCCACTAATATGATTTTACCGCCTTTTTTACATGACAGTACCGCCTGATTTACCGAAACCTGTACGCCAACTGCTTCAAAAACGATATCAGCTCCGCTGCAGAAATCTTCAATGTTTTTCGGGATATTTTTTTTTAACGGATTAAGACACAGATCAGCTCCGAATTTTTCAGCAAACTCAAGTTTATAATCATCGAGATCTACGGCAATGATTTTTCCGCATCCGGCAAGACGCGCGCTTTGAATTATCAAAAGCCCGATTATACCGCAGCCAAATACAGTAACCGTGTCATTAATTTTTAATCCGCTCCTGCCAACTGCATGAAAGGCTATTGATAATGCTTCAATCATGGCAGCCTGCGCAAAACTCATCTCGGCGGGAATTTTATATAAAATATGCTCCGGAACTGCCAGGTATTCCGCCATGGCGCCATTTTGCCTGTATTCATCGCAGGATACTCCGAATACCCGGCGGTTTGCACAGAGATTGATTTTACCCTGCCGGCAGAAAGAGCAATGACCGCAATAAATTGTTGAATCAAAAGTAACGCGATCTCCAATCATAAACCCGGCTGCATTTTTTCCTTTTTCTTCAATTATTCCGGCTGCTTCATGCCCCATAATAACCGGCGGTTTTCTTCTGCCGGTTTTTCCGGTCATCCCGTGTACATCAGATCCGCAAATACCTACAGCTTTTATCCGGATTAAAACTTCATTATCATTTACCGCCGGTTTTTCAGTATCCGAATAAACAAAATCATTGACTTTATTATGAATTAAAGCTTTCAAGTATTACTCCATATTTTCAAATAGCACCTGTTTATTATAAACGATTTTTTAATGTAATACTTATCTGTTTTTAATATTTTTGTATATAATATTAATGTATTTGAAGCTAAAATTTGCTTAAATACAGCAATATGTATAAAATATTTATATGTTTTCTCTTATCAGAACTCCTTTAAAAAACCGTTTTGTTTTTTTTCTGCCGATTAATATTAATTTTACCAGACTGCTTAAAAAAAATATTTCGCAAGCGCATGTGCATCCGGTTTATCATATAATGATTATTATTTCCGGAAGCGGAAAGATTGCAAATAATTCCGGTATTTTTAGTCTTAAACAGGGAGATGTTATACTTGTTAACCCGGGCGAGAAGCATGTTTTTACCGCAAAAGATCAGGATTTAGTCTGGGCTACCTGCAATTTCTATCTTTTTAAAGCAGGCTGTTTTTCTAAAGTTATAGCCTTGATCAAGCCGGCAATGGTATTCACCGAAATTAATAAAATTTGCGAAACCGAACCGCTGGAAAATTTTTTTAACATTAAAACTGTTTACGGATTTATTGAATATAAAAATTTTTTGTGGCAGAAAATTATTTCCCTGGTTGATAATTTTATTCCTGATCAGGATCATTCCGGCCTGCAGTATTCATTTGCCGATTATGATAAAAAATTATTATTAAATTATCAGAGTTTTGTTTTCTTTTTTTCAGAACTGTGTGCAATTTTTGATCCATATAAAAATCCGGAAAATAATCAAAAAAAAATACAGGGAACCGGTCTTGTCCTGAAAATAAAAAATCTGCTGCTGGAGCAAATCGAAGAAAAATATTCATTAAAAAAACTTGCGGCCGGCCTGGGTTTAAGCCCGGAATACATCTGTTCGTATTTTACCCGGTCTGCCGGGAAAACCATCCATGAGTATTCAACAGGCCTGAAAATATCCAGGGCTGCAGAATATTTAAAAAACAGCGGTCTTTCCATTACGGAAATCGCCTATCGCCTGGCGTTTTCTTCGCCGCAGCATTTTTCCGGGGTTTTCAGAAAGTATAAATTTGTGAGCCCTCTTGTTTTCAGAAAGAGTGTAGAAATTCAATAAAGAGGCGCGGTATGCCTGGAAAGATAAAATTATCTGACCATTATGAAAAAAATTGAAGAAAATAAACAAGGTTAATATCTGAAATATCCGGGTTCCATAAACCTGGTAACAAAATCAACTTCTCTGATTTTAGCCTGGTCTATATTTTTAAAGTGAAAGCGTAATAATTCGTCTTTGAGCTCACGTTTGCTTTCGTTATATTCGGTTTGCGCTGCCAGATTTTTCCATTCATGAGGGTCTTCGGAAATTTTATAAAGTTCCTCAAAACCATTTTCATTTATTATTAATTTAAAATCCCTGTTTTTCGCGCAGATATGCCCTGGCCAGGTTCCGTTTTTCTCTTCACAAAAGGCAGTCTTGCGCTCCGGGGCATTTTTTTGGCCGAGAGCGTGCGGAAGCAGACTTGCTCCCTGCAGTCCGGCAGGAGCTTTGATTCCGGCGAGCTCCATGATTGTTGGAAAAATGTCTATACTTTCAGCCAATGTGTTGCTGATCCTGCTTTTAAAAACTGCAGGCGAATATAAAATCAGAGGAACATGGATCAGGTCTTCTTCTACAGAGAGACATTTTCCCATGGCGCGGTGATTTCCCAGATGATCCCCGTGATCAGACATAAATATTATACAGGTGTTTTCATCTAAACCGGTGCGCTCAAGGGTCTCAACGATTCTACCGATCTGTTCGTCTACAATTGACGTCAGGGCATGGTATATGGCTATAGCATGAATAAGCTTGTCATCGGCAGGAGCAGCCTGGGATCGTTTTTCATGATAACGCACCCGGTAATCTGGTTTGTTAAATTTGTCATATTCCGGCACCTGGGGCAATTTTACCTTTTCCGGATGATAAAAATGCCTGAATTCCTCAGGCAGGGTCCAGGGAGAATGCGGAGCTTCAAAACTTGTAAAAATCAGAAACGGATTTTTATTCCTGGCCAAATTTTCAAGATCACTTGTTACCAGATTTCCATGCAGTACTTCCACAAAATCCGGGCCGGGTATTTTGGAAAAACCGGCGCAAAGCGATTCTGCCGGATGTTTTTCCGGGTAATGCACCGGAATACTGCGCGCCCGCAGATAACGGTTATAATCCGGATACAAATCAAAAACATTGTCCCATTCCCTGTTGTTAATGGAGTGGGTTTTGCCGTAATAAGGAATTGAGACGAAATAACATT
>DNNS01000020.1 GCA_003497555.1 Spirochaetia bacterium | reverse complement strand
TTTTCAGCAGCCCGTCCATCGCGTCCGAATGGACCAATCTCAGATCCCGACTCTGTGAAAAATACCTGAATGAACGTATTGCAACCAATACCGCAGTACGGTTCGAAGATTACAGGCTCTTTAATACTACCTACTATATAAAACTTTTTTTAATAAAGCATTTTGTCTATCTGCCGTCCGGATTGGGAGCTGCTGCATCCAAGATTGCTGATGCTGAAAAAATGCTCGATCAGGGAGGAACATTTATTCAGACGGCCAATAAATTTTCCGATCTCCCCGATGCCAGAAAAGGAGGCCGGATAATCGCACCAGGCGAAAAAATTCCTCCTGCGGTTATTAAAAAACTTGAAATGCCGGGAAATTTTCCGTTCAGCGCCCCGTTTACCGCTGACGGGAAAATTTATATTGTCAAGCTAATCTCCAAAAACATTATTTCCGCATCCGCGGCAGAATATACCTATCAGCAGATAATGCTTGACTGTAAATCGCCTGAGGAACAAAATCTAAAAATAAAACTTGCCGATGAAATTTTTCTCAAACTTAAAAACGGTTATGATTTCGCGGCAGCAGCCAATGAATACACCGAAGATCAGAATAATTTTTCCGGCGGTGCATTTGCTCCCTTCGATAAATTTTCCAAATATCACAAACTTGTATCCTATCTGGAAAAAGCCGAAGCCGGTACTGTAATCCGGAAAATTCCTGTTGATACCGCGTGGGTTTATGTGCTGCTCGAAAAAAAAGAACAAAAATCCGCTGATGAAATTAGAAAATTCCGCAGCGATGAAGAATTTACAGCACAAATCAGGAGCGCCAAGGAATATCTGGCGATTCAGGATCACAGACAGACTGTAATTGATTCCCCGCAGATTAAACGCCATTACGAAGACCTCTTTGCTCCAAGTCTTAAAACCAACTGTCTGATCGCCTCTTTCCGCGATCATAATTTTTTCCTTGACGAGGCTATAAAAGAAATTTATCAGGGCGCCGATGCATCTTTCCTATCCGGAGTTACCAGTCAGCCGGAACGTCTGGCGCAGGAAATTGAATTCAAATATCTGCGTCCGCGGATTTTTCGTTTATATTATTTTTACGAACCTGCCGATAAAAAACTTGCCGAAACCCTGAAAAATGAAAAACAGCAGTTTTGTCTGCGCAGCTACAGACAATTTTTCAGGGAAAATACCCCGGCAGATACCACACCGCAGAAAATAACCGAATTATATCAAAAATACCGGGACTCCCGCTTTGTAAATATTCTTCCAGACGGCAAAAAACAATACCGTCCCTTTTCTGAGGTATCAAACCAGGTATACGAAAGTTATGTTGAAGATGAAAAAAACCGGTTGTATGACGAACATATAAAATTATTATTTAATCAATATCATATCATTTATCATACTAATAATTTTCCTGCCGGGCTGTTCAGCGACGAAATCATGCAGTATAAATCTCAGCACGGTTCGCGTCTTGACCGCCTTTTCCTTTATATGGATAAAAACTCCACTGCGAGGCTGATCAATTCCGGAAACAAGGCACTCGCAGCCGGCATGAAAATCCTGAAAAACGCAGGCAATAATACCAACAGCAGTATAATTAATCAGAAGGCGGAAGAAAAAATTTTAGAGGCGGAAAAATACTATCACCGCGCGTTTCTGGCCAATCCGTCACGCATGCAGCTGCTGATAGACGTATCTGAAAAATTCTTTTCATATAATGATTTCAGACGGGCGCGCGACTGGATTATAAAACTGCGGCAGTCCCCGGCCTTTTCCCCGGATCTATATGACGAACTGCTGAAAAATGCGGAAGAAAAAAAAAGATGGTATATTATTGAAGCCATGGGTTACTTTCCGGATGATCAGATAAGAATCCGCCTCGAAAATGTTCTGACCAACGCAGCCGCAATAGAAGAAAAATGTTTTGCCATTGAAGCCCTGGGGCGTATCGGCCGCAAAGAATCGGTTCCGGTTTTAAAAAAGTTTTATACCAATAATATCTGGGGCGTTCGTCTGCTCGCCGGGCAGTCTCTGGAATCCATTACCGGGGGAAAATTTCCTGTAGAGCTGAGCAATTCAGGCCAACCGGGAGGAACAAATAAAAAATGAGGAATTTTATCCGGCAACTTATTAAAAGCATACCCAACCTGATTACTACCGCCAGTTTATTTCTGGCTTTCACGTCCATACTTTTTTGCCTGCAGTCGGTAAGCTCTTTTAGAAAAATAAATTTTTTTGAAGACAACTATATAGGCCTGGCCGGAATATTTATACTCCTCTCCATGCTGTTTGATATGCTTGACGGTTTTTCAGCCCGACTGTTAAAAGTTTCAAGCCCCATGGGTATGGAAATGGACAGCCTGAGCGATTTTGTGGCTTTCGGCGTTGCCCCGGCAGTTCTTTTTTTTGTCGTTACTCTTCTGGCCGGAATCAGACCGTCTTTCTATAATATTCCCGAATTTTTAAAAAATGAGCATTTTTTTATTATGAAACTGTTTGCTTTTCTTTTTCCTATTGCCGCCATGTACCGGCTTTCCCGTTTTAATATAGCATCAAAAAACGACTGGTTCTGCGGCATGCCCTCGACCTTTGCCGGAGGCATGTCGGCTCTGTTATTCTCCTTTTCTTTTCTTCCCGTACAGCCTGATCTTTTTTTTCTCAGGTTCATTTCCGGTCTGACATTTTTAAAACCGTTAACCGATACTGCAGTTAAACTGCATAATACCGCTACCGGTTTACTGCAAAATTACCTGCTGCTGCTGTTCTGTTATTTTTTTCTTACCTTTATGATGGTTTCTCATTTTAAATTTTTTAAACTTCATTATTTTCTGCGCCCTTTAAATAGAAATAAAAAAATAATCCTGCTCGCGGCTATTACCATCTGCGGACTGCTCAGCTACACTGTCACCCTGCTTTTTATCGCTTCCTTTTATCTGGTTTTTTCCTTAATCTACGGCGTTCTTGTTTACCCCAAAATAATCAAAACCAAACTGCATGATACAAAAAAAACTCCTGCTGAAAGCTATTAAATCCTTTCCCCGGGGAAAAATCCTTATTGTCGGCGATTTGATATACGATCGCTATCTTTGCGGACAGGCGGAACGTATTTCTCCGGAAGCGCCTGTGCCGGTAGTACTGATAAACAGGGAAGAATCAAGACCGGGCGGCGCCTGCAATGTGGCATGGAACATTACTGCACTTGGCGCCAGCGCTGCCCTGTGCGGAATAACCGGCAGCGATCATAACGGGCGGGAAATGACCGGACTGCTTGAGAAATCCGGTATAGAAACACGCGGTATATTCAGTGATCCCACGCGGCCCACTTCCGTTAAAACCCGCGTTATTGCCCAGGCGCAGCAGATGCTGCGTATTGACCATGAAAAAACCCATCCGGTCTCCCCATCCCTGCTTCGAAAAATGTATACTTTTATTAAAAACCATATTTCCGGTTACTCCGGTATGGTAATATCCGATTACGGCAAGGGGGTTATTAACCGGGAATTTACCTCTGATATTATTAAAATCGGGAAAAAATATAATAAAATTATTACTGTAGATCCGGTAATTCAAAATTATCATTTTTATTCCAATGTTTTTTCCATGACGCCCAATCACAAAGAAGCATCCGGGGGAACCGGACTCCCCTGTGAAAGTGATGAAGAAACTATTATATGCGGAAATGCATCCATGCAAAAATTAAACCTTGAAACACTGCTCATTACCCGCGGCAGCCGGGGAATGACTCTTTTCACCAAAAAACAAAAGCCGGTGTTTATTCCTACCTGCGCCCGGACTGTTTTTGATGTAAGCGGAGCCGGCGATACGGTTATTTCCATATTCACACTGGCTGCTGCTCTGGGAGTTAATCCCCTGCAGGCGGCTATTTTATCCAATATCGGCGCCGGAGTTGTAGTCTCAAAATTCGGCACTGCCAGTGTAACCCGCCGGGAACTTACCGAAGCAGTTAAATCATATACGCTTGATATTTACAGCTGCTAAAACGGCTGAACGGCGATTACGCTTATGACCAAATCCCGCGCAGTTTTTTTGGATCGAGACGGCACCATTAACGAAGAAAAATGCTACCTTTTTAAAAAAGAAGATTTTCGTATATTACCGGGAGTTTTTACCGCTTTGTCAAAACTGCTCGCCTGCGGGTTTAGACTGTTTATCGCCACTAATCAGTCAGGCGTGGCCCGGGGTTATTATACCGAAACCGATCTGCAAATTCTGCACAGTTATCTGGAAGCGGTAATGCTGGAGCAGAATATTATATTTACCGAAATACTATATTGCCCGCATCATCCTCAGGCTGAACAACAACGCTACCGGATTAACTGCAGCTGCCGTAAACCTGCTCCCGGTATGCTGGTAAATGCCTGCGCGAAATATAATATTGACCATGCCGGCTCCTGGATGATCGGCGATAAAATTGATGATGTTCTGGCCGGTAATAATGCCGGCCTGAACTCTATTCTGGTCGCCACAGGCTATGGCAGGGAACACCATGAAAAATACGGCAGACAAACTCCGTATATTTTCTGCCGCGATCTCGAAGCCGCAGCATCATATATTATCGAGCACTGAAGCTTTAACGAAAGTTAAAGCATACTGGCTTTTATAATCCTGACAATTTCCGACAGGGGCTTTTCTTCATTTATAAAAAAATGACCGCCGTCTTTTAACACATGCAGGTTAAATTCCGCCAGGGCAAATTCTTTCCATGGGCGCATACAGGTTTCTACCGGGTAAACATGGTCTTTTTCTCCGGCAAAAACAGTCAGCGGGCCTTTCCATGCCCTGGGTTTCTGGGCATATCTGTTTTTCATGATAATAACATCGGCCTTCATAACCGGCATGGTTTTTTTCATCAGTTCTTTATCACGCGCAAAATTATCGTATACTCCCAGTTTTTTCAGAAGCATGTGAATAAGCTCATCGCCTACCGCATCGGGTGTGTTTTCCTTCACGCCGGAAAAAATCTCTCCCAGCGGATTTTTAACCTGGGGTGCAGGAGAAGCTCCGATAAAAATATGCACAGGCGCGATTTTGTATTTTTCCTTCAGAACCTGCGCAATAGTGAAACAGGCGCCTCCGCCGAAACTGTGCCCGTAAAAGGCAAAAGGCTTGTCGGCCAGTTTGACCACGGCTTCGCATATTTTATCAGCCATTACTTCATTGCTGAAAATAGGAGCTTCGCTGCTGCGTTCTTCACGTCCCGGAAACTGTACCATACAGACTTCAAGTTCTTCCGGAAATTTTCCCGGCCAGGAATTAAAAGCCGAAGCTCCGCCGCCCATATAGGAAAAACAGAAAAGACGCGCTTTGGCCCGGCTGCTGATACGCGGCCTGACTATCCATTTGTCTTTTGCCGGTTCGGCGGTTTTAGTTGTTCCTGATTTCAGCAGGCCTTCCAGAATCTGTGTTGAAATTTCATGCACGGTCGGCCCCTGCATAATGCGCATCAGGGAATAGTCTACGCCGGTGTTGTTATGTATCCAGGTACGCAGCTGATTGGCCATTAACGAGTCAAGGCCCATTTTGGTAACAGGCTTTTCAGTGTCTATGGCATCAACCGAAGCTCCGATAATTCTGGCTACCGCTTCGGCTACCTGCAGCATGACCAGCTTCATTTTCCCTTCATCTGTGTCTTCGGTAAAAACGGCATCTTTCAGCCGGGAACCGCCGCCGCTTGCCTCGCCTTCAAATTCACTGGTAAAAAGATGGGCAAAGCGTACGGATTTTTTATTATGAGGGAAAGCTTCGTTAATTATATCCCAGTCAATATCTATAGCTCCGCGTATTACCGGGTTTTCCAGCAGCACACGCTCTAAAGAACCAAGAGACTGCCGCAGAGTGAAAGCTTTCCAGCCCTGATTGGCAAGAATGGTATTTACTTTTTC
>DNNS01000586.1 GCA_003497555.1 Spirochaetia bacterium | reverse complement strand
CAGGCGCCGCTGGCTGAAGGTTCCTGCACATCCTGCATGCTTTGTGTATCCCATTGCCCTACAGGCGCTTTATGCGAAAAAACGAATTCAAAAATAAACGGACCGTTTAAAACCGAACAGAAAACCGGAATTTTAACCGTGCGCGATCGTAAAATAACTGTAACCGACAGCCGCCTGAAAGACGGAACCATGATAAAAATTAATCTCCCGATCATCAGCGGTTTTACCGATAAAGAATATATAGAAATTATAAAAACCATCAAGGACTGAAAATGGATGCACCGGAAATCGCTTATGAAAACAGGGAATTTCTGAACAGTAATGAAGGGCGTACCCTGCGCATACTTGCCGAAATTCTGGAACCTGATCATCGTTTTAAAAACTATGACATAAAAAATACCGTGGTTTTTTTCGGTTCGGCACGTATACCCTCGCGCGAAAATGCCGGCCGCAGCCCCGAAACAGCGGGATTACAGAGCCTGTCAGGGTATTATGAAGCAGCCCGCGAACTTGCCGGCTTGATTACCCAATGGGGAATGGAAAACGGCAGGCAAAAATTATTTATCTGTTCCGGCGGCGGTCCCGGGATTATGGAAGCAGCCAACCGCGGCGCTCATGAAGCCAAAGGCAAATCCATCGGTCTTAATATTCATCTGCCCATGGAGCAGCACCCCAATCCCTTCATTTCCCAGGAACTGAATTTTCAGTTTCATTATTTTTTTACCAGAAAATTATGGTTTGCTTTTTATGCAAAAGCTTTATGCATTTTCCCCGGCGGCTTCGGCACTCTTGACGAATTCATGGAACTTCTTACTCTCATTCAAACCAGAAAGGTAAAAGCCGTTCCCATTGTGGTTTTTGGCTCCGACTACTGGAAAGAAATTATCAATTTCGATGCCCTGGTAAAATACGGCACAATTTCTCCTGAAGATATGGATCTTTTCCGGTTTGCCGATACCCCGCAGGAAGCATTCGCCTTTCTCAAAGCCAATATTACCGTAAACGGCTCATGAAACCCGGAATTTTTTTTCTTGCGGTTTTTCTCACTCTTGCCTTCTGCGAAGAAAAAAAAAGCGAATTCCAACAGGCCGTAGCTTGGTATTCGCAAAAAAAATTTACTGTAGCGCGGGATCTTTTTATTAAAGTTTTAGCGGCCGATGACTTTAATGCCCAGGCATGTTTTTATTTAGGTACAATTTATCTGATTGAAGGGCGTCAGACGGAAGCCGGGCAATATCTTAAAAAAGCAGTAGAACTCGATTCCGCCAATCCCGAATACTGGCACAATTACGGCCTGCTGCAGTATAAGTTAAAACTTTATGACGTAGCAGTTGAAATGTTCAAACGCGCTCTGGCTGTGCATCCGGGACATATGGCTTCGGTCTACCATACGGCCTGGGCATATTTCCGACTGCATCAATTTGAAAAAGCAGCCGATGCCTTCCAGGTTTTTATCAATACTTTTCCCGATTATCCCGACAATCCGGTAATTAAAATACTGATTGAAAAAATCCGCACCGGCCTGGCTGCCGGTTCCCTGGTTTCCGGAACAGTCAGCCCCGGTTCCGAAGATATTATCAGTGAATTTGATAAAAACAAATTAAAGGAAAAATCCAAAATAATTGAATCCAAAGCAGGTGAAGCAATTGATCAGATAAAAATGGAAATTCAAATCATTGAATAGGGGAATATGTCATTAAAAAGTGAAGAAGCCGCAGTAAAACCCGGTCAGGCTGCGGTTTTTGATCAAGCAGTGCTTGCCGGACAAAAAGAGCTTTCATCTGTATTCGAGAGAGCGCTGCTGGAAATGCGTAAAAGCATAAATACCGGAGTGGAACGGCGGGTTCTGGAAAATCTGCGATCCGCTATGGAAGCTTTTGGGAATTATTTAAAAAAGCGCGAGATCCTGCTTGGTTCCAGGGAACGGCAGGAATATATCGCAATCTTAAGGGGTCCATATACCATACAAACCAGGAAAAAACTGTTTGATGATTTTACCTGTAAAATAAAAACCAGGGTGTTCGATGAAAAAAAAGCGGCCTATGAAAAAACGCAGGCTCAGGATGAAGTAAATGAACTGCTTAATCAGAAAGGAAAACTAAGCGCCTGGCTGGGACTGTGTAAATTTTCTTTTCTGTATCATACCATATCGTTTTTCACTCACGAATTCAGAAAAACCGCGCTGCAAAAAATTAAAAACCGCCATGTTGATCTGCAATACTTTGTAAAAACCCTCAAACCGATACTTGACAGGGAATTCAATTCTCTTACCAACCTGGAATATAACGCCTTCGCGCTGTTTTTGGAACTGAACAGTGTTTACGAAATGATACGGGATATAGAAGAACACGAACAATTTCACCGCGGCGAACTTGACGGGCCCATGAATGAATTCACCGGAATTTATCTGAAAATTCTTAAAAACCGCAGCTATCTGAAAGAACAATACGACAAAATATTTAAAAAAAGAGTGAAGGTACACGGCCTGTACGGGGCATTCAGATCCGTCATTGATGAACCTTTGTATAATAATATCAATTATTACAGCGACGAAAAAACTTTCCTAACCGAATCCGTCACCGGCGCACTCATCAGTTATTTTTCCGCCCGTGAGGGTGTACTGGTTCATACCCTGAATCAACTGCTGTTTGTGTGTAAAACCGACGGTGTAATCGACGCTGTTGCCAAAAATCTTACGCCCCAGGCCATGTTAGAAGATCAAAAATTACTGGAAAAACTTACCGCTGAGGAAAATATTAAAATTTCCCGTCTGCGCGAACTGCATCATACGGTAGAACATCTGTATCTCAGGGGACACGACCTGGCGGAAACATCGCTTGCCTTTTTTGCCGTTTCCCAGCCTGCCCTTAAAATCAAACCCCTGCTGTATTTCCGCTGTCTGATTGAATTATTCGAAAAATGTTTTGCTGCGTCCGTCTGCGGAGATGACCGGGAAAGCTTCAGCCTGCTCTACCAGAATGCTGAATTCAGGAATTTTTTTTCCGATAAAAAAAGTCTGCAAAACTGCCTGTCCAGGTACTCCCTGGATGAATTCGGACTGCGGGAATCCGCCCGGGACCTTATTCACACTACTACGCCGGTCGGCGAGGATACAAAAAATTTTATTTTTCGTCTTTTTACCGCTCCCCGAAACAATCACGCCATGACCTATGACGATCGCATCAAGGAAATTATCGCCCACATCGGAAATGTACACTATGAAATTGCCTGTGTGCTTGAGGAATTTATTAAAAGCATGGAAAACGGCCCCGGGGACGCAGAGTTAACCGCACGGCCTGATTTTTACAACCACGCCCGGGTGCACGGCGAAAATTTTTTTTTAGGTAACAGTTTCAGATTAATCAATAAAAGCGAACCTACCCTCAGGGACTTTCTGGAAAGCGCCCTGGCTCTGGCGGTTTTTATCGCCAAGGAAACTTTTAACAGCGGTATGCATGCCGTATTCAGCGAATATGAAAAATTAAAGGATGATATCAAGGTAATAATCAGGGAAAAAACCCGGGATGCGGATGATACCGCCGATGACAGAGAAAAAAAAACATCTCCTGCCGATATTCCTGATTTTTATTATGATATCATCATGCAGATTCCCGGAATGGATTACTGGAGCTGCGAGATTATTCCGCGCATAACAAAGGATGGGCTTTATCAGGCTTATGAAACCAGATTTGTTTTTTTCTGCGATCCGGATAATCTGCAGGATATCAACGCGCGATTCGGACATACTGCCGGAGACAAGGCATTATATACCATCGCTAAAATTGTTGAAAAAAATATCTGCCGGGAAATAACGCACGGTGAAAATATTGTCTTCCGCTGCGAGGGCTGTAATCTGGCCGGATATATCAACAGCGTAACGCTGGAACAGGCTGTCATGACTCTGCATAAAACCGCCAAAGAGCTGTCTAAGATGATTATTTTTTTTGAGGGGAATAAACTGCCCGGACTGACCATGAGTATCGGAATATATGAGGAACGCCGCGGCAGCAAGGCGGAAGAAAATCTTGCTCTGGCGCGGTTAACTGCAGCCTGGATAAAAAAACAGGGTAAAAATAACATTGGGTATCCGGCAGACAAAAACCGGGTTTTAAAATTGACGGATTTTAATTCTGAAAAAATTCAGGATATTATCGAAACGCTTCATTAGCCGGGTGTTCACCCGGCTATCGGTTTTGCTATTTGTAAATGAGTATCAAATCTGCGGGTTCAGCAGTGAATGTCAATGCGGATTTTTTTCATCCGGGGAAAGATACTCCCTGGTGTATGATTCCTGATCCGGCCAGTTAAAAACCAGTTCAGTATCTCCGATAGCAATAATATCCAGGTGTTTAAGGTTTTTTTCAAGATGAGAATGTCCATTGACTTTTGTCTTGTTCCTGCTGGCCAAATCAATAATAGTAAAATGACCGCAGCGGAATACAATCTGCGCGTGGCGCCTGGAAATAAATTCAGACTCAATCGTAACCGTACAATCCTGCGCCCTGCCTATGGACATGGATTTTTCCGTAAGCGGGAATTTTTTACCTGTTCCAGATCCCTTGGCTATTTCCAGAAAAACATTATCGGGAAATTTAAATTCTTTGCTCATTTGCCGCCCCCTTTTCTGCAAATTTCCGTAAATTCTTCGTAATTACGAATATAATCTGCTTCATCATAATAATCAGACGCAAAAACCAGCAGTACTGTGCCGCTTGCGAATTCACTCATCTCGTGCCAGAGCATTTGGCCGAGAATGATGCCGGCATTATCATGATTCATGAGTATTTTCTGTCGTGTTGCGCCATCATCAAGTGTAAGTGTAAAGCTCCCGGCAATGCAAAAAATTACCTGTCTGAGCGTTTTATGTGCATGACAACCGCGCACGGAAATAAAATTTTTGAGGTTGTTGATATAATATACCCGTTTGAGATCAAAGGGAATATCCTTTTGCGCTTCTGCAATAATAAGGGTACCATCGTTCTGATCACATACTTTTTTCAGAAACACATATCCGCTGTTTTTAACCAGCAGCGGCTCAAAATTTTCTGTTTGCATGCCTTGATTTTATGCTCGTTTCCGGAAAATTACAAACGTCGCTGTGGGCTTACAATGTCCCAGTTTTTTGTTTTATGGCTTTTACTACGATAAAAGGCATAAAAATAGTGCCGTTTTTTAAACAAATCGGTCAATTTCCTCATGAAATTACCCTTTTGAAAAACTGGGAATTTGCAAGACTGCAAGTCTCTTGCATTTATCCGGCTTTTTAAGTAATATTTTATCTGAATCTCGGAGATTATATGATTACGTGTAAAAAAAAATATGATATTGCCGTAGTGGGCGGAGGAATGGCAGGAACCGGCGCGGCTTTACAGGCCAGCAGAATGGGTTTTAAAACCGTATTAATTGAAAAAACCGTTTTCCCCGGCGGTCTTGCCACCAGCGGACTGGTATATATATATCTTCCGCTGTGCGACGGAAAAGGCCGGCAGGTTACTTTTGGAATAGCCGAAGAATTACTGCGTAAATCTTTTCTATACGGGCCCGGAGAAATTCCTGAAAACTGGCAGACACCTGAAAACAACAAATCCCGGTTCCGTACGCCTTTCAGTCCTGCTTCATTTATTCTGGCAATGGATGAAATGCTAGAAAACGAAAAAGTCGATGTCTGGTATGATACGCTTTTTTGCCTGCCGGTCATTAAAGACGATAAAATTCTTGGAATCGAAACCGAAAATAAATCCGGACGAATATTAATTGAAGCGGATCTGTTTATTGATGCAACCGGCGACAGTGATCTGGCTTTTCGTGCCGGCTGTCCGTGTATTGAAACCGACAACTGGCTTTCCATGTGGGCGGTAATGGCAAGTTATGAACATGTTAAAACCAGCCTTGATGAACATAACGGTTTTTCCCTGTTCCAGATGAAAATTATCGGAGGAGATAATGCCGGCCGCAATACTCCGGTAGGGAAAAAAAAATATTTTGGAACCGACGGCAGGCAGGTAACGCAATTTACTCTTGAATCGCGCCGTATTTTAAAAAACGCCCTGCTTGATGAAGAAAAAAAAGCGCCTGATTCCAGAAACCGTTATTTTCCGCTTACACTTCCCAATATACCGCAGTTTCGTACCACCAGACGCATTGACGGTCTGGAAACTGTTGCCGATAACGGGTACGGACAGCCGGTTAAAAACTCCGTGGGCATGGTTGCCGACTGGAGAAAAAGCGGCTATGTATGGGAAATCCCCTACGGCAGCCTGGTGCCTAAAAAAATTACAAATCTTCTGGCTGCCGGAAGATGCATTTCCTCCGAGAGAGACGCCTGGGAAGTAACGAGAGTAATACAGGCGGCAGCCTTTACCGGACAAATTGCCGGATTAGCCGGCAGTCTGGCGCTGAAGCATAACACGGCAGCAGCCAGGCTTGATATTAATATTCTGCAGAAAGAAATTACCGGCCTGGGCATACCTCTTCATATCAATCAAAAACAATAAAAATGAGTAAATTCATATCTATTGTTTTTTCAGCGCTATTCTTACTGCCGCTTGATGCGCAAATAACGGTTAAAAATGATTTTGATTTATCCGTACCGGGCAATATTATTCATAAAAAAGTTATGGACATCAATAAAGACGGCCTGCTTGATATTGCTTTTACCTTTACCCCTGCCCAGGAGCCTCAAAAAATTTATTTTGATATTTTTTTAAACCGCAGAGGTTCGTTTATCCGCAGCGGGATGGTTGATTTAACCGGATGTTCAGTTTACTGCCTTTATGATTTTAACCAGGACGGGTTTTCCGATCTGGTATTTATTAAAAAAGAAATAGTGTATCTGAAGATCACAGGTAAAAAAGGCGACGGACTGAAGATAGGAAGCAGCCGTGAAATTTTATCGGTATCCTGCCTTTACTCATATACTCCGGCTGAGAATATTGTCTGGGCGGATATTGCCGGAGATTTCAACAGCGACGGCCTGCCTGATCTGCTCCTGCCGCATTATTCCGGCCTGCTTTTTTTTGCCGGAGACAAATCAGGAATCTTTAAAAAAACTCTTGTGCTGAGTGTGCCGGTAGAAGCCCAGTTTTCCGGGTTTCAGCAGATGCAGTTTGATTTTATGAAAACCCCCCAGTCTTTTTACAATATTGTGATACCGGCAGTGGAAACCGCCGATTTTAACCGTGATCGCACTGCTGATCTTATTTGCTACGGCAATAATCAGATAAGAATTTTCCCGGTTAAAAACCATGAAATTTCAGCAGAACCGCTGATTTTTGATTTTATCCTGCAAAAAGACAATCGTCCCGGAACCATGCCTCTTTTGCTTTCCGTTTCCGATCTGGGTAGTCCGGGCTTTCTGGATTTTATCTGTAAAAAAATAGCACGCAGTGAAAAGTTTTTAGAAACAGAAACAATGCTATATATCTGCCGCGGCAGCGGCACCTCCGGAAGTTTTGTCCTGGAAAATCCCCTGATCAGGGAGAGCGGTATGCTCGCCATGTTTCCTCCGGTGCTGCGTGATTTTAACAGTGACGGCCGCATGGATATCATGGATTTTCATATAGAATTTTCCTTCGGCAAGGCGCTCACAGCTGTACTGGCCAAATCATCCACTCTTAATCTGGTTCGTTATCTTCAGAACGAACAGGATACATTCCTGCGCGCCGACGATACTCGTAAAATAAAAATAAACATGCAGTTTTCCATGCCTTATATTCTTTCAATTGTAAGCGCCTCCGGTGACTTTAACGGCGACAGCCGGGAAGATTTGCTGGTAGGAAATCTTGAAAAAAACCTGCTGCAGATATTTTCCGGTAATAGCAATGGTACTTTTTCCGCACAGCCGGTATTTTCGTACAGTACGGTTTTA
>DNNS01000145.1 GCA_003497555.1 Spirochaetia bacterium | reverse complement strand
CGCCGTTCTGATTCATGATTGAATAAAATGCCGTTACAGGCGAATAGATTGTAGGCTTCCCGGTAGTTTTTTACAATCCAGAAAGCATAAAGCTTGGCAACCGCATACGGGCTTCGCGGATAAAACGGTGTAGTCTCTTTCTGGGGAATTTCCTGAACCAGTCCGTATAATTCGGAAGTCGACGCCTGATAAAATCGGGTAGGGATACCGGTTTCCTTGATGGCGTCCAGAAAGCGCAGCACACCGATACCGTCAGTTTCGGCAGTATATTCCGGGACTTCAAAAGAAACCTGGACATGACTTTGCGCTGCCAGATTGTAAATTTCATCAGGTTCTATTTTTTCAAGCAGCCGGTTAAGATTGGATGAATCAGTTAAATCGCCATGATGCAGATGCAGTTTAACTCCCTTGCGGTGCGGATCAATATAAAGATGGTCAATTCTGGACGTGTTAAAGCATGATGCCCGTCGTAAAATGCCGTGAACTTCGTACCCTTTCTTCAGCAGCAGTTCTGCCAGGTAGGATCCATCTTGCCCGTTGATTCCCGATATTAAGGCTTTTTTCATAAATGGTTCTCTCTTATACGGTAGATTTGCTATTATGTCCGGTAATGATCTTGTGAGTAATCAGATATTCCAGGACGCAGATTGAAAACAGAGATATAAAAATTGCAACAAACAGTGACATTCCAAGAAAAGTCAGTATTTTGTAAAAATGAATTTTCCATTGTAATGACGGACGGGCAGGTTCGCGATATACAGGCGTATATTCGCCTTCGCAGGAAACAGTGATAGGGTATTTTAAATCAATCAAGCCGAAATGATGCTGGAAAAAGTTGTAGATCAGCAGATTTTTTTGTACGGAAATATCATCCATCATATAGCGCAGAGAAGGGTAAACCCTGAAACGGTAATTATTAAACCACTCAAGTCTGTATAAAACAGAATGAATTCTGGAATCAAGTTCCTGCACGCTTTGATTTTTCCCGGATTGCATGGTGATCCAGCGCGAATTACGCAGATTATAAATTTCCGCATGCAGGGATAATATTTGCTCGTCAATTACCGGCTGGATAAAAAAATGCTTAATTATGGATTCAATAACCATTTGTGAAGTATTACTGCCGTAGCGGTTGAAAAAAACATGAGTTATAAAGAAAACCCATTGCGGTTCAGGAATCGAATCGGCCGCAGGTATGCTTTGATCTTCGAAAAAAATCTGCCCGGCGAGATATTTATTGTTGCCGCCGATACTGCTGTTACTGAATACAGATGCCCATGCTTTGTCTTCGTTTTTGTTTATAGAAAAATTATTATTTAAAATCGAAAGCATACCCGCTGCGTATGGCCGGGCGGTTTTGTCTGCATTGAAGGGAGGTGCAATGGCAGCTTTGAAGCATAGAAGATTTTTTTTTTCATCGGGTTGTGTATAATCACGGTATTTTCTGAAAAACAAATCTTTCTGCATCAATGTTTGTTCATAGTTTAAAAGAGCATTCCTGTGGGCGCTTGAGATGTTTTTAATGAATGGAATTATTTTTACGGTAAAAAGAAGCAGACAGACAGCGCATAATATATAAATGCCGGTTCTAAGATGCTTTTTGATTATACGCAGAATTTCGCTCAGATTAATTTCATCGCTGTCTGTGTCGCTGATTGGTTCTTGCGGCAATTGTCGGTTCCTTTTTCTAAAAATATTATATTCTGATTATTGATATATTGTCAACTTTCTCATAAATTCCCGCTTTTAAAAAAAAATACAAGTAGAAATTTGTGAGGCAAATATTTCCATATTTTAGCGGGAAACCGGTACTTTATAAGTGCCCTGAGCTTGCGAAGGGCAANNTTTATACACGCATCAAAAAAAAAAAATTTCATTCCGTTTTTTTATTTGAAAAAAAACGGTTGTTATTATACTATAATGGGAACAGGACAAACAATGTTCGGATTAGTGTCAATAATAATCATCTTGCTTATTTTAGTCGGGGCGCTTGTAATATATTTTGTAAAAGTGGTATTAATTCCCAAAAAACTGAATGCAATTGAAAGAGAAATTGAAACAGGGCATTACGATAATGCCATCCGCGCTTTAAAACAAATTTTAGCAAACAATAATCTGGATTATTCTGCACACGGACTTCTGGCCAAAGCCTACGATAAAACCGGTAATAACCAGATGGCAGTAGTAGAATACAGAATCGCACTGCGTAACGCACGCAATGAACCTCTGAAAATTGAAAAAGAAATGCGGCAGCGCTTAGCCGATATTTTACTGGTCATGAATAATTACGAGGATTCCTTAAACGAATATGTTTTATTAATAAAAATAGATCCTCAAAATCCGGAAGCTTCTTTCAAAATCGGGCAAATTTATTATAAATTAAAAAAATTTGACAGTGCTGTCAGATATCTTCAGCAGGCCATAAAAAACGATCCCTCACTGCACAAGGCTCATTTTCTGCTCGGTACCCTGCTTTTTGACATGAGCAGGTTCAAGGATTCCCTGTTCGCTTTTACCAACTGTCTCAAATTTGACCCTAAAAACTGGGAAGCGCATTTTTACATGGCGCGTATATATAAATCAATAAAAGATTTCGGCCGCGCTATGGAATCTTTTGAAATAGCAACCCGCGATGACAGGCTCCGTACTACCTCCATACTGGAAAAAGGTTTATGCTCTCTTGAAATAGGCAACATGGATAAAGCCAAGGAAGAATTTGAGCGCGGTATAAAAGGCTCCAGCGGAAATGACCAGATCCTTCTTAATCTGCGGTATTATCTGGCGCATTGTTATGAAGAAGAGCGCAACTATACACAGGCAATCGAACAATGGGAGCGCATCGAGGCTGTAAAACCTGATTTCCGCGATATTCAGCAAAAACTTGCCGCCTACGCCGATCTAAGGCAGGATGATCATCTTAAAGATTTTATGACTGCTTCTCCCGGCGATTTTCAGAGTATTTGCTACGCTATATTAATTTCCAATGGAATAAATGTAAACGATATACGGGCTGAAAAAAACGGGATTATTTCAGCGGTAGGAATCGAAGCCGATGCAGCCAAATGGCGAAGCTCCAAACCCATGACGCGCATTGTAAAATTCCGCAGGGAAAACATTACCATCGAAGTGGAAGAGATACGCCTGTTTGTCGATGAAATGAAGCAATCAAACTGTCAGCGGGCCATGTATTTCCATGTTGGAAAATTTTCCAGACCGGCACGTGATTTTGCAGAAACCAGACCGGTAGATCTATATGGTACCGATAAAATTCAGGAACTTCTGAAAAATGCCTACCGGGCAGACGGTAAACTGAAGACAGACGAAGATGTCCGCGAAAAATAACGCGTCATACATTTGAAAAAAATTAAAGATCATTATTTTTATAAAGCCAAAAGCGAAAACTTCAGGGCAAGAAGCATCTATAAACTTCAGGAAATTCAAAAAAAATTTCAGCTCATTAAAACCGGAGATCATATTCTGGATCTCGGTTCCGCTCCCGGTTCCTGGTGCCAGTTTCTTGCTCAAACCGTCGGTCAGCAGGGCAGGGTCGTGGGCATTGATTTGAAGCCGGTTGAGAAAATACCCGGCGGCTCTGTAGAAACAATTCAGGCCGATATTTTTACTTTCGATTTTTCGCTGCTTCCGAAATTTAACGGAATTACCTGCGATGCTGCTCCCAATACTACCGGTATAAAAGACATTGATTCTTCCCGCTCCCTGTCTTTACTGGAAAAGGTATGCCGGATTGCTTCCGTTAAACTGAATCCGCTTGCCGGTTTTGCAGTATGCAAATACCTTCAGGGAATTCCGCTTGATGAGGTAAAAGCCCTTTTCCTTGAATATTTTTTCATGGTATCATATTATAAACCCAAATCGTCGCGCAGCGAAAGCAGCGAGATCTTTGTTATCGGCAGAAAACTTAAAAAAAATAATGCCCAAGACCATCAGCCGGCAAACAGCAGTGCACCATGAAGTCAATTTTTTTAAAATACAAAGACAGTATTAACAGTTCAGACGATTATTTTGAACATGCCCAGAAAGAGGGCTGTTTTAATATCGCCGATTTAGATCGGCTGATTAAGGCCAATCTGATTACTCCTGAAGAAATAAACGAATTTGTAGAAAGAGCCCGCGACGAGGAACTGGAGATTATCGGCGATTCCGCAGGTCTGGTCGAACTTGACGAAAAAGAAATCAATAATATTTCCGATACTCACCCCCTGTCCGTTTATCTTAAAGAAATCGGCAATGTTCCGCTGCTTGCCAAAAAAGACGAATTGTTTTTAGGTGAAAAAATATTTCAATGCAGAAAAAAAATCATACAACTTGAAAAACAGCATACTGCCGGCGAGATTAATGAAAACGAATTCCTCAGGCAGAAAGCCCTGGCCCATGAGGAACTTGGGCAATTTAAAAACAGGCTGATACAAGCGAATTTCCGCCTGGTTGTCAGCATTGCCAAGCGTTATAAAAACAATTCACTGCAGTTCCTTGATCTGATAGAAGAAGGAAATATCGGTCTGATTGCGGCAGTTAACAAATTTGATTATCGTAAGGGGTTTCGTTTTTCAACCTTCGCAACCTGGTGGATACGCCAGGCAATTATCAAATGCATAAGCGAAAAATCCAGAACCATCCGCATACCGGCCCATATCAATCATCTGCTCTCCCATTATAAAAAAACCGAAAAACATCTCAAGCAGACCCTGGGCAGGGAGCCTAATATAGAAGAGATTTCCTGCTATATGAAAATTTCTTCCGGCAAAATTGCCTCGGTAATGAATATTACGGAACAGCCGAGTTCTCTTGATTATAAAATAAGCGATTCTGACAAGTCTATGGGCGATATGATTGCCTGTGAAAATACCCTGAACGCACCCGGCGAACGTCTCATAGACGACTCTTTGAAAAACGCCATTGATAATATACTGACCATGCTTTCAGACAAAGAACGCGATGTCATTAAACTTCGTTTCGGTCTGGGCGGAGGCGAACCGCGGATCCTTGAGGACGTAGGGCAGTTGATGTCCGTTACCCGCGAACGAGTCAGACAGATTCAGGAAAAAGCTCTAAAAAAAATACGAAAATTCAAATTGAGCGATGAGCTCAAGAAGTATCTTCAATAATTTAGGGCAGTCCAGCCAGTTTATGCAGTTGAATCTGTACACGGATTTTCTTGCCGCAATCTAATACCCAGCCGGCAAGATCATTTACAGCCAATTTTCCGTATACCGGCTGTACAATATTTATTTTTTCTTCAAGATGGTTTTTAGCAATAAAATCAAGGGTAAAATCAAAATCTTCCCTGCAGCCGATTATATATTTCAGATGATCTTTCCCTTCAAGGAATAAAAGATTTTTGCGGTAAAAATTTTCAGCCTGTCCGCTGGAAGGTGTTTTGACATCGATAATTTTGATAATGCCGGCAGGTAAATCCGCAACAGACCGGCTGCCGTTAGTCTCAAGTAAAACCTGATAATTATTTTTAATCAGAATTTCAAGAAGCGGATTAATGTCTTTCTGCAGTAGCGGTTCCCCGCCTGTTATGCAGATCAGACTGCATGCGTATTTTTTTATTATTGTCAGAATATCGGTGATTGCAAGTTCTCTGCCTGATGAGAAACTTCTGCTTCCGGGTGAATCACAGTAGGAACAGGAAAGATTGCATCCTGCTGTACGGACGAATATACACGGCAGACCCTGAAATTCCGTTTCGCCTTCTATTGAAAAAAAAATTTCGGATATTAACAAAAAAAAAGGCGGAAGAGCTTTTTCTTCCGCCGCTATTTTACTGGGCTATTGCCAGATAGCTTTTATAATCTATTGCTTCAATGCTTTTATTCCAGATTGCCTCTATGGTGCCGTCCTGCAGGGCTTTGTTGATAAAAGTATTTAGTTCATTCAGGAATGCGCTGTCATCCTTGGCAATACCCCAGCCGATATTCTGGGTTTTGGTTATTGCGCAGTTTAAAATCAGATCACCGTCAAACAGGCGTAGAGCCGCAAGATTGGAATCAAGCACAGTAACATCACCTTTCCCGGAAAGAAGAGAGGGAACCTGCTGATCTGTGGCAGGAGTATAAAAATATTTGAAAGTTGTACCTATTTTTTTTTCTACCAGGATGAGGTTAGCTTCGTATGATGTCTTTTTTGTAACAATAATGGTTTTGCCCTTCAGATCATCCCAATTGGCAACCGGGTTGCCTTTTTTAGAAATTAAAATTTGTTTGATGGGAAAGATTTTTACAAAAGCGTATATTTTTTCGCGTTCAGGCAGCACAGTAATAACATCAGCCACAATATCGGCCTTAGACAGAATTGCCGGTTTACCGCCGGTTTCTTCAAAATATTTATCGATCACATCTACTTTTTCCACCTGCAGCTGAAGACCCTTGCTTTCGGCAAATTTTTTCAATATTTCGTATTGCAGTCCCGCCGGGGAACCGCTTTTTTCATCATAAACACTTTCCATTACGCGCATAGCGGCAATGAGTTTTTTTGAAGAAGTAATTTCGTTGAAGTTTCTGGCCTGAGCAAATGCAAATATTGCAAGGCATGTAAAAATAAAATTTTTCATTTATTCCTCCTTGATTGGAATGCAAAATAATAACATCAAAGGGGAAAAAAGTAAAATTACAGCAGTATGGATTTATGCCGAGCCGAGTGACACTGTATATTTATAGCCACCGGTAAAGAGGCTATGTGACATGATGAAAATTCAACATGTACAGCCAGAACTGTGGTTTTACCGCCAAACCCCTGGGGACCAATGTTGGTATTGTTTAATATATCTTCAAGATCAATTTCAAGCCTGGCATAGCGCATATCCCGGTTACGCGTACCGATTTCTCTAAGCAGAGCTTTTTTAGCCAGCAGCGGTGCAGTTTCAAAATTACCTCCGATCCCCAGGCCAATAATCAACGGGGGGCATGGATTACCGCCAGCCTCCATGATTGTACTGCGCACGCATTTTACTATTCCTTCTCGGCCTGCTGACGGGAGCAGCATAAAAATTTTACTCATATTTTCAGCTCCTCCGCCTTTGGGAGCAGCTGTAATTTTTATATCAGTACCTGGCATTATTTGGTAATGTATTACAGCCGGTGTGTTATCGTCTGTATTTTTTCTTTCAAAAACCGGTTCGCTGACAATGGATTTTCTCAGGCAGCCGTCCCGGTAAGCTTCCCTAACACCCTTTTGCAGTGCATCTTCTATATTGCCATCAATATACACTTCCTGGCCGATCTCAATAAAAATAACAGCTGTTCCTGTATCCTGGCATAAAGGAGTATTGTTTTGTCCTGCCAAATCGGCATTTTTTAGACAAATGGTAATCGCTTCCCGTGCAAGTTCACTGGTCTCGTTTTCAAGACTTTGCGCCATTTTATTATATACATCTGCGCCAAGATGAAAATTGGCATCGAGAAAAAGTTTTTTGACCGCAGCAGTAAGACAGCCGGATTTGATGGTTTTCATAAAAATATCTGCAATGCGTTTGTATTGAATTTAAAGCAAGGAAAATTTTAAATTTTTAAGATCCGTGCTTAAGATACTGAATAAATTCCGTAGAGCGTACTTCCATGTCATTTACCATACTGGAAACTCTCTGGGTGAATATGTTATAGAATACAATACAGGGAATGGCGACAAAAAGTCC
>DNNS01000189.1 GCA_003497555.1 Spirochaetia bacterium | reverse complement strand
AAAAACGAATTCTGGTCGCAAAAAGCCGACATGTTCAAACCCTACGTAACTACTTCACTGACAGGCTCTGAAGCGAAGAACACCAGGGAATTAATACGCAGTGACTTGCGGAAAATAATCGATGCCTCGCATTATATGGAACTTGATACAGGCGCTGTCAAAATTACTCCGGAAACAGTGATTGCGGATCGCCACACCGGCCTTGAGATCTGCTATACAGTCTGTAATGAACCGCTCGCGCAGGGGGCGCATATTTCCATTCTTTTCCCGGAATACTGGGGAGGAATTGTTCAGGAGTACGACTGCAATACATTTTCCGTTACTCCGGAGCCCGGCCGTATAAAAGGCTATGTGGGAGCGCATCTTAATGCGCACGCCAGCGATCCTGCGGTCAGACTGGAAGGAACAGTCACCTGCCAGGGATCGGTACACACGGCATTTGATGTTGTTATTCTTGATAAAGACCTGGCTGTTGGCGAAACCATTACTTTTGTTATCGGCGACCCTATCGGGCAGCTGCCTGTTACTATTGAATTTGCCGGCACTTACAAATTCATAATACTGGCTGATCGGGAAGGTAATTTTCAATATAAGCGGACGGAATTTCTTGAGGTTAAAGTAATCGGAGACCGGGCAGAATCATTCGCCGTAACAGCATCTTCTTCGCCTGCCGAAATAAATATCCCTGTTAAAGTTACAGCGCTGGACCGCATGAAAAACCTTTCTCCCGATACGCATGAAGAATATCATCTTTTTCTGGATAATGATTTTAATAACAGAATAACAAACCCTGCAAAAAAAATACTTCCGGGTACACACCGTATAACTGCGGTTGATTATAATAATGGAATTGCCGGAAAATCCGATCCCTTTACTGTCGGCCCCTGGTGCAAAGAAGGATATGTATTTTACGGGGATCTGCATTTTCACAGTGACCTTTCTGACGGCGTACGCACTCTGGAAGAAGCCTTTGCATACGGCAGGAATGTCCGCGCCCTTGATTTTATAGCACCGGGCGACCATTTTGAACCGGAAGTTCAGCCTGGATATTATTATAAAAAAGAACTCAGATGGGATATTACCAGGGAAATGGTTAATAAATATCACAGGGATAGAGAGTTCGTATGCCTGCTTGGATATGAACTGGGAACCTGGTACCACCGGAATGTAATTTATAAAAATACCGATGAACCCTGTTATCCGGCAACGGGGACGGACCCTTATGATGTATGGGAAAAACTGAAAGGCCGTAAAGCCTTCACCCTTGTGCATCAGACTAAATATTGGGGAAAACCGGCCTGGCAGCCGCATAATGATGAAATCGAACGCCTTGCGGAAATCTATTCTACCTGGGGGTCGTCGGAAGAATACTCGGAAGCTTCGGTTCAGGCCGGGCTGCAAAAGGGACACAGACTTGGAATTATCTGCGGTACTGACACGCATACCGGAAGGCCGGGCATGGGTAACAGAACTTTTTACGGCTGCGGCCTGGCTGCAGTAATTGCCCCGGTTCTTACGCGGGATGCCATTTGGACAGCTTTATATAACAGATCCTGCTACGGAACAACCGGGGCGCGCATCCTGATGGATTTCAGACTCGATGATGCCTGCATGGGTTCAGTAATTAAAGGTAGCGGCAAAGCACGTGTTTTCCGGATCAGAATCACCGGATCTGAGAAAATCAAATCAGCGGTTATAATAAAAAACAATCATACCCTTCATTCCTTCAGCGGCATACGGGAAAATTCTCTTGACGAATCATGGACAGAATCTGAAAGCAGCATACGTTCGGAATTTAAAAATCAGCAGAATCCGCAATCGGATTATTATTATCTGAGAATGGAACAAATAGATGGCCATATGGCCTGGTCCAGTCCTGTCTGGGCGGATCTTTAACTTTTGTGGATTAAAATTCTATATAAAGTTTGAAATAAGCAGAAAGAAAAAGGCCAAAATAATATCTTTGCCTGCTTTTCCTGTAAATTCCTGGGCGGCTTTCCTCTTATAATGCCTGTAATAATTCCTTTTTACAGAAACAGCGGATTATCGGCGATTCAAATTTTTACCATACAGGCAGTGTTTTTCCTGCCTGTATCAATACCGGAAGTAGTATCCTACATTGTTTGTGCAATCAAGCTATTGACTAATAAAGACGCCTGTTACTATAATAAAGGATGCGCCTTAAAAGAAAACGTTTTACCAGGAAAATAATATCAAAATTATCCAAATATTTTGTTGTATTTGCTGTTTCCGTATTTTATATCTTTCCCGCTTGGTATTCAGACTGGTCATACCGCAAAGCTATAACCAATAATCCTGCAGCCGGGGGAGATCTTACTAATTTTCCCCTTCTGCTGGTAGTCAGCAATGATAATGATCTATCAAATTATGCTTCCAATAACGGTTATGATATTCTTTTTACGTTAAAAAACGGCACAACAAAACTCGCGCATGAAATAGAATACTATTCAAACGGTACGCTGATTTCCTGGATAAAAATACCGGTTCTGTCTGCCACCGAACAGGATTCCAATGTCATCTATATGTATTACGGCAAATCTGCTGCTGAGAATCAGCAGAATACTTCCGCGGTCTGGGATGCTAATTACAAAGGCGTCTGGCATTT
>DNNS01000188.1 GCA_003497555.1 Spirochaetia bacterium | reverse complement strand
TCGCCTTCTGCCGACAAGCCGGTTTTATAATAGGTCTGTTTGTCGGAACCGGTATTGCGCGATGTACCGTAAGTACGCCGGTTGGTAATAATAACCGGTTTTAATCCGAAATGCGAGCAATGTACAGCAGCATTGTACCCGGCAGCGCCGGTGCCTATAACCAGTACCCGGGCGGTAAAGAGTTCTTTTATTTGATCAGGCATGAATGGTTTCTCCCCTGATATATTCCCCGGGAATAATTTTCTGCAGCAGGGTGTTTTTTTTTTCAATCATCTGTTCGCGCATCCAGATTCCGGCCTCGCGGCCCATTTCATAAACCGGCAGGGTTATGGTATCAATGGCCGGAATAAAAAGATTTCTTACCGGAGCGCAGTCGTAACCGGTAACAGCCAGTCCTGCGGGAATGGAAATTTTTGCCTGATGGCACATTTGAATCAGGCGCAGGGCAAAAAGATCATTAAAACACATGGCCAGATTATAATGTCTGCTTAGAGAAGCCGCCATTTTAGCGCTGATTTGATCAGGATTTTTTATGGTAAAAATTTTACCCTGGCGGATACCGGTTTCTTTACAGGCGCGTAAAAACCCGTTTTTTCGTTGTGCGGAAATATCGCGGTTTCCGGCATAGGCGATAAAACAGGGTTTTAGATTTTTAATTTTTTCCGCCGCCCGGTTAAACAGGGTGATTATGCCTTGCTGGTTTCCGGCCGAGACATAGCTGAGATTTTTAATTATACGGTTTAAAACCATAACCGGAAGATGGTTTTTACGGCAGATCGCAATTGTTTTTATCCCGGGCGTGGTAAATGCATAAATTATTCCATGAGGATTGTAGGCTTTTTTATTTTGCATTGACGTTTCATTTTTTTTTATTAATTCAACAGACAGATGATATTTGATTTTTCCCAGGCCGTCCTTAAGCCCTGCCAGCAGTTCGGAAAAATCATAAAAAAGATTAAGACCGGCGCTGGGAGCGGATGAAAGAACAAGACTGATATTGAAAATCTTGCGGTTTTGCTGTCTGCAGGTTGAGCGCCGGTAAAAACCCATCTGCCTGGCGGTTTTCTGAATGAAGCCGCGGCGTTCCCTGCTGATCAGGGCGGAGTTATCGAGCGCCCGGGAAACCGTACTGGCTGCGGTTCCGGTTTTTTCCGCAATATCGTAAATAGAAATTTTTTCGGGCGGCATTTATTTGTTTTTATGCAGATCTGAGTAGTATTGATCGTAAAGAATACAGCCGATATTCACCTGTCTCTGCATCAGGCGCGTGCAGCCCGAACAGGCTTCGCAAAAATTGATTTTTTTATTTTCAGAAACTTTTTGGGGGAACAGCGGATCTGCCAAAGATTGTCTTCCCCAGCCGGCAAAATCGGCGTATCCCTTCTTTATGTTTTCTTCAGCCAGCGCCAGGCCTTCTTCTTTAAGAAGGGAATAGGCAGAGCCGATTATTTTCATTTTTGAGCAAAGTTCTTTAGCCAGCCTGGTATAGCGGAAGTGATGCAGATAAAGATATCTGCCGTGCGGAACCGGGCGGGTGATTTCAGAGGTAATGCCGGGAATACCGGCGGAGACATTCAGGTAATCGAGCCCGAGAGATTCCAGCAGTCTGATGAGTTTTCCGGTTTCGGCAAGATCTTCGATTATCTCGTTTTCCCCGGATGTTCCGGTGCCGCCGCGTATACCTTCATACATGGAGATTCTGGTGCCGATTAAAAACCCTTCATTGTCAACCATAGTACGAATTTCAGGAACCGATAATTTCAGAAAGCGTGTGCGGTTTTCAAATGAGCCGCCCCAGATATCAGGCCTGGTATTGGCCGGCCTGAGCATTTCGGATCCGAAATAACCGTGACACATTTTGAAATCAATGCCGTCTGCCCCCGCCTTGGCAGAAAGCACGGCAGCCTCAACAAATGACCTGCGGATCTCTTCGATCTCGCCGGCAGAAAGATATTCGGTGTTTTTTTCCGCACGAGGGCAGATTGATGTTTTACGCGAAAAATCGCCGCTGCGGTTTCCGGAGTGGGAAATTTGAAAAATAAGCAGGGCCCTGGGATCGATTTTTTTAAATTCACCGACCAGGCGCCGGAAACCGCCAAGATTGTCGCGGTTAAGTATCATGCCGTTTTTTCTGGCCAGGGAAGAAGCTGAAACAGAAAGAGCCTCGACAAAGACAATGCCCCATTTGCCGGCAGCTAATTTTTTATAGCGCATGATTGCCCGTTCCGATACTTTTCCCTGATCGCTGTCATTGGCCTCCATGGGCTGGGATACAAAACGGTTGGGCGCGGTTTTACCTTTAATGGCCAGAGGCGAAAACAGAAGAGGGTAGGGCATTTTTACTTCCAGGCGGCGGATTATGTGATATTATAATCCATAAAACAAGTTCTGTCAATAGTTGCATGCAACTATTGAGAATTTTTTGTTCCGGCAAAAGGGTATTGGGTAAATATCGTAAAAGGGCGCGAGGCAAGTCAGTAGCGGATCTTGATGAAGTTTTCTTTCCTGAAAAGCGCCGGGCTTTTACCCATTACTTTTTTAAAAAGCCTGCTGAAAAGAAATATATCGTCGTATCCGTATTTTTCCGCAATTTTTTTTATACTTGGGGCAGAGTTCATGATCTCCAGCGAAGCGGCCTTGATTTTTTCCCTCATGATATAGGTACGCGGAGAATATCCGAAAGTATTCTTGAAAATTCTCATTCCGTAGTCCCGGGAAAGATTAAGAATTTTTGCGATATTCCGGGAATCAATTTTTTTTTCAACATTGTTCTGAATAAACAGGTTTATCTGTAATTGCTGGCTTTCCGTAAAAATATATTTTTTTTGCTGTTTGTTATCGGGTTTTTCCTGGAGTTCGGCAAGCAGAAACAGAAACAGGCTTTTTAATTTTATCCGGTTTTCAGTGGTATTTTTTTTCAGCGTTTCGGCCATAATCAGGCGGTAAAAATACAGTATTGATTCCGCATCCGTAATATGAAGTATTCTTTCCGGCATAAAATATTTATCAATATTTTTCCCGGTTATTTCCAGGTAGATAATTGCAACATGGGCGCCGGCTGAAAATTTATAAGCGTATTTTGTTTCGGGTATTAACCAGAAAAATGAATTTTTGGGGCAAATATAGGTTTTGCCGTTAATAATGCGCGTAACTTTTCCATCTAATACATATTGTAAATTATGATAAGGAATCAGGGGCGGATTTCCCTCTCTTTCATAATTAAAATAAACATAGGAAGTATGCCTGGGAATAAATTTAAGAACCGCTTGCGGTTTATTGATTTCCTGTATAACGCGTAATAAATTATTCATCACCGATTCAGTACAAGTATTTACTGTTTATTATATTGTAATATCAAAAATAAATCACTATAATATGACTTGCACTGGTGCGATTCAGATGAATTGCTGTGGAAACGAGGCAATAATGAATAAATGCATAATGGCGCTGTTTGCGCATGCGGACGATATTGAAATCAAGGCCGGCGGAACCCTGCTTAAATATAAAGATCAGGGGTATAAAATAATATATGTTATGGCAACAAATAACATGGCAGGAAGCGACGCGCGGAAAAGCGCGGTTTACGGCCAGGCGCCCATGCCCCCTGATGAATGTTATGCTGTACGAAGAAAAGAAGCCTGCGCTGCAGCTGAAATTCTGGGAACAAAACCGATTTTTCTTGATTACCCGCAAGGCGGGTATCATAAAAACGGTATTTTCAAGGGGGTTGAGCTTCGCTTCGGTTCTGAAGCGCCTGAAAAAATAAATTGTGAAATGCCCAGCATATTAACAGCCTATCACAATAAGGAATGTGTCGAAAGAGTTACGCAAATTATTCTGGAAAATCAGCCGGAATTTGTTTTTACTGAAACTGCAGATCATAATACTGAACATTACAGCACCTGTCTTCTCTGCCAGCATGCTTTTGACAGCGCTTTAAAAAAAAATTATAAAGGAATATTACTTTCACCCTCCATTCCCCGGCGGCCATTTATGATTCCGCCCGATACCTATGTTAATATTACTGATTATATCGAAAAAAAAATTGCCTTGCTGAAAATTCATGAAAGCCAGTGTGCAGAATGGATGCTGGAAAGACTGAAAGACCAGGCGAAATTCTGGGGATGGGCATGTAACTGCAAATATGCCGAAGCCTTTTCCACGATTAAAAACGGTTTATTGCAATAATCAGAGATTTTAATATGATACACTTTCTTCCTGAACCCAAACACACCTGTTATTCCGGAGCTTTTATTAAAAGTATCAACGGTTTTACTGCAGATAAAATATTCAGCCGGCGGATTATTCATTCTGCTGAACTATGCTGCACACCCGGTAAAAAAGGCCTGATGCTGGTTCTGGAGCATAATCCGGCGCTTGCCCGTAATGATGAATACCGGCTGGAATTCAGCAGCAGCCGGGTAAAAATAATATCAGCCGGAGAGCACGGTGCGTATTATGCAATAATGACGTTACGGCAATTACTTGAAAGCGATGGTATTCCTGCTGAGGGCTATATAGAAGACTGGGCAGACCTTGAAATGCGCATTCTTCACCTGGACCTAAAACGTGTCGGCTGGAATTTTGAATATCTCATGAATCTGCCGAGACGAATTGCTTCCATGAAAATAAATTATCTGCTGGTTGAATATGAAGATAAAATAAAATTTGATTTTTGCAAGATAATTCCTGCAGCAAGCGCTTTCAGTAAAGATCAAATACGCGCATTTGCGGCTGAGGCCGAAGCGCATTGCCTGGAAATAATTCCCCTGGTGCAATGCCTGGGGCACTGGGAATATATATTAAAACATCAAAAATATGCAGGGCTGCGCGAATATCCGGAAGATGTTTCCATGGGCTGCCCGTTAAAGCCCGATACATTTCAGTTGTTCAAGTCTATGGCCGGAGAAGTTCTCGAGCTCCATCCTAATTCCCGTTTTTTTCATATTGGCGCAGATGAAACAACACTGCTCGGCACCTGCAGCGCCTGCTCTGACTTCAAAACTGAAAACAGCATCAGCCGGCTGTATTCTGATTATGTAAATAAGGTTTTTGACTATATACAAAAAGAAAACAGCAAAACTGCCCTTTTCTGGGGAGACATGCTTCTTCATTATCCGGAAATGGCGGAACAATTCCTGCGCAGCGCAATAGTTGTTGACTGGTCATATAATCCGGAAAACTTGCGCGAAGAAAAAATACGGTTTCGTCCGATTAGAAAAGGCGCTTTGATTGATGTAAATACCTATCTGCAGGAAGCTCCGCCGGAATTACGCAAAGACTTTGACTCCTGTGTAAATGCTGATGCAAAAACCGGTACCTTTGACTCTCTTCCTTACGGCGGATGGTTTGCAAAAAAAGGATTCAAAGTTTTAGGGGCAAGTCTTATCAGGCGCGTGTTTAATGTGCTTACCCATGCGGAAAATGCCGTACAAAAAAATTTTACCGGC
>DNNS01000694.1 GCA_003497555.1 Spirochaetia bacterium | reverse complement strand
GAAAATATGGTTCTCGCAGAGAGCGCAGAGTTCGCAGAGACCAACCTCAAGGTTGATCCAACTCTCCGCGGGCTCAGCGGCCTCTGCGTGAAACCCTTTAAATTGATTTTTTAAGCGAATATATCGTTTTAAGACGGTATTTTCCAGGGAGCCATTTTGGTATAAAGTACGTCAAATTTTCTATGTTGTAATTGTGTTGTAATATTGATATTTATAAGCTATAATATATCTATACAGCTTATGAATAAAAGCCGACATGTTTTATACTATTTACTGTTGTATATTATCCCTTTACTTGTACAGGGGATGTACGCAATCAACGGCAGTATTACTTATGATTTTGACTATGTTTACAATAACAATAGTGACATAATAACCAAAGACATCTCATCAATCTCCAAACCGCCTGAGATGAATCATTTTCTTAATTATGTCCTGATGGACAGCATTAAAAGCGCAAATATTATTTCCACCTTCCGGGGCGGCTGGGATCTTGAAAAACAGACTTTTTTTCTGCAAAACAAGTTTATTACCAATGATGTAGAAAAAGAAAAAATTCTTAAACCATATGAATACGCCTGGTATCTGATCGAAAATCTCAATATGAATATTTCCGGCAATAAACTAACCGCCAATCTCGGCGATTTTTCCGGTTCTGCTTTTCCTATTGTTCTTGGTTCGCGAAATATCAGAGGCGCAGGGCTTAATTTTAAAAATAATTTTACAAAAAAAATGAAAATCAAGCGCAGCGAGATAGTTCCGCTCCTGAAAAGTCTCGATAATCCCTTTGGCAATAACCCCTTTAATCTGCTGGAATTTTATGAAAAAGCCAATGAAAAAACCTCTTCCTTCATTCAAGTGAATGTTTTTGGCGGTCTTTCCGAAATGCGCGATTTAACCCTGGCTGAAGAAGAAACCGGTTCTAATTCCCGGTTTGATCCGGAAGAAACCATTGAAGACATTACCGGTAATGATATCCGCGATTCTGCACGCTCGGCCAGATATACCGAGTACATTTACGGCGGATTAGCTGCAGCCCGTATTAAATATTTTACAACAGGCGGAGCTTATGTGCAGACAATTCAATCCGACCGTAAAATGATTACCAACAGTTCTCTTGGCCAGAGTTTTGTGGTAAACGATAATCCCTATGATAAAAAAAACTTCGGCGGAATGCTTTATTTTCATCTGCTCCGCGATATGCTCAATATCAGCAGTGATTTCGGATATCTCATTAAAGATGATAATATCCGTATTGAAACCAATGATTTAAAAAAAAGATGGGCTGCTTCCACTTCCATTACCTATAATACCCCATCCTGGAACACCGTACTTAATGCCCTTTATTCCCAGCCCGGGTACGAAGATGCGGCCGGGACTTCGAGCGCTGAAGAAAATATAATCAGCGCGCAGCTTGATAATACCATGTCTCTCAAGTTCGGCACGATTAAAGCAGGGGGCGGATGGAAACGCGATAATATTCAGACATCAAAATTTTTTATCAGTTCTCCTGCCGTTGACACCAAACACGCGCTTACTGCTGTTCTGGGTTACAGCAAGGCGTTCAGGCCGTTTAATTTTAATTTATCAGCCAACGGCAGTTATAATTTTTCCCAGGTACCGGCTGCACTTTCCAATACGGCATCGCTTACCAATATACGCGTTGATTTTCTGCTTTCCCTGGCCAACATCACGGCCGGTAATTTTTCATTCGCCCCCCAGGGTAAATTTACCTTTTTTCTTAATGAGGTTGAAAAAGAAAAAAATTATTATTCATGGTACGGAAAACTCGGAATCCAGACCAGGCTGTTTGACAAGCGTCTAAATCTCGGCTTAAACGGCCGTTTTAATCAGAAATTGCTGGTCATTTATCTGAACAGCCGGAATATAAAACCTGTCAATTCTCTGGAAACCGGACTCACCACCGGTTTTAAAATCAAACCGGGCAGACTTGATTACAATAATAATTTTACTTATAAAAGAAGCTGGGATTATTTTACCCAGGGCACGCTTGATTATACCGCTGCCAGTACTACCAATACCAACCTGACCGCTTATTCAGTTCCATATAACGGCGCTACAGTTGACAATCTTGATTTGAAAAATGAAATGAATATTTTTCTTTCTTCACGCATAAAACTGACAGCCCGATATACTTTTGCCTGGAAACTTAAAAATTTCGAAGCGGATCGCGCAAAAATCCCGCTTACCGGCAATCTGGAAGTATTTAAAAAAGAAGATTACCTGATTCATTTATTCGGCGCAAGTTTAACGGTACTGTTCTGATATGAAAAAATGTTACTGGCTTTTTATTCCGGCGGTTTTTTTGTTATCAGCCTGCACGGTAAATTCCTATATCAGGGGCATCGAATCTTTTAACAGGCAGAAATTTTCAGAAGCAACACGGGAACTGCAGGATTATATCGATAATAATGCCGATGCCAAGGAGACACCCGCTGCCTGCCTGGGTATTGCCTGGAATTATTACTGCCAGGGAGATTATTTTAACGCTATTTCCAATGCTTCGATACTGATTAATACATATCCGCGAGACAATGCGGTACCCTGGGCGTATATCATCATGGCGCATGCGCATATCAAACAGGGAGACGAAGAAAAGGGCATTGAATTATTCAATCAGATATTCATGCAGCACCGCGATACGGTCTGGGGTGAAGAAGCCCTGTTCCAGATTGGAGAATTAAAATATAAAAATTATGATTACCGCGGAGCCATAAAAAGTTTTTTCAATCTGGTTATGGCCTATCCCCAGAGTGAATACACTGCCAAGGCCTATTATGAAATCGGTGATTCCTATTACAAGCTCCGTGATTACCGCAAAGCCCTCAGCAATTATGTAACGGTAATTGAAAATTTTCCTGAATATCCGGAAACGCCCATTGCCCTTTACCGTGTAGCGGTTTATCACGAAAGCCGGGGTTTTATGGACGATGCCGTAAAATACCTGAAAATATTAGCTGAAAAATATCCTCTTTCTCCGGAAGCCCCCCGGGCATATATGAAAATCGCCTCGTTTTTATTTGA
>DNNS01000505.1:2573-7351 GCA_003497555.1 Spirochaetia bacterium | reverse complement strand
AAAAAATTTACCACGAAAAGCACAAAAGTCACGAAAAAACATAGTAAAACACATGGTTTTTTTTTCGTGTGTTTCGTGGTAAATAAATTTAAAATCCGAGTAACTGCTATTCTGAGATATGCAGAGATAATAACTGACTTAATTTTTCAGCAAATTTAAAAAAATCGGTATTTTTTGAAATATAATTGGAAATACCTATTTTTTTTAGCCGGCGTGCGGTTTCGTCGTCAAGAAAGGCGGAAATCACCAGGATCTTGGAACGCAGCTTCATATTTTTGATTTTTTCTATAACATTGTAACCATCAAGATCAGGCATTTTTATATCAAGTATTAATAAATCCGGATTAAGTTTGCCAAGCATAACCAGGCCTTCCACACTGTCCGCGCTGGAAAAAATCTCAACATCAGGAAAATAACTCTGTATGAAATTTTCCAGGGTTTTTACCACAATGCTTTCGTCGTCAATGATCATAACTTTTTTTTGGGAATTATGCAGTCTGGTTTCCTGTTTTAATTTTTCCACTTCTGCCTTGGGAATGCGGTGAAAACCGCCGGCAGTGACAAAATCGCGCAGTTTGCCGCTTTTTATCCATGCCAGAATTGTTCTCTGCCGCACTTTAAAAATTTCCGAACATTCGCCGGCTGTTAAGTAATCGCGTTCGTTAATGTCGATTGTTTCTCTGGTGATTTTTCTTTTACTCATTGTACCGCCCCTTATCCAGAGTCTGCTAATTTTATCATGAAGTACGAAATTTGAAAGTCGGATCAGAATTTCCATGCATTAAGCAGAAAACCGCGGTTTTCTGCAAAAAACCGGGACTTTTTAAAATCAGAATTTTACAGACACAGACGATGAAACTGATGGATTCATTTCGACATCCTGATTGATTAAATTTAAATCCTGAACACAAGAATACTCCTTACACCTTTATGATTTTGAGTTGTAAAAGTCCCGTCTAATTGCTCACAAAGCATTCTGACCAGTTTTAATCCGAAACCCTGGGCACTGTCCATATTAAAGCCTTCAGGGAGTCCCTTGCCGTTATCCTGTACGGTGAGAGTCACACGTTTTTTGACTTTTTCAAGAGCGATTGTTATTTGCCTGTTGCTGTTATTGGTAAATGCATATTTCATTATATTTGTCAGAAGCTCATTGATAATAATGCCTACAGCAAACAGTTTTTTGGAAACCAGATTAAAATCGCCTATTTTTTTTTCAATGGTAATCCGGCTGTCGGAAAATAAAGCCAAAATCGAATCTACAAGAGTTTCAATATAATTTTTCGCCGGGCATTCCTTGTATTCATCGCTAATCAGCAGTTTTTCATAAAGAATGCCCATACTTTTTACGCGCCCGATGGTATCCTGTAATACCGATACGGTTTCGGGGTTTACCAGTGATTTTATCTGCATTGATAAAAGTCCCTCGATTGAACCGATATTATTTTTTATGCGGTGATGAACTTCTTTTAAAAGCGTTTCTTTTTCGCTCAGTTGTTTTTTTATAGTTTCTTCAGCCAGTCTGCGTTCGGTAATATCCTGGACAGTGCCCATGACCGATATTGCCTGCCCGTTTTCGCTGCGGATTACTTTTGCTCTTTCAATAACATGTCTGATTTCACCGCCGTTTCTTATAATTCTATGCTCTATTTCTTTATCAAGCTCGTGATCAAGCATATATTGCCGTTGTTCCAGAAATTGTTTTAAATCATCAGGGTGGATTAATTTTTCAAAATTTTCAGCGGATACCATAAATGTTTCCGGGTTCACACCAAAAATATTATATATCTCACTGGACCAGTAAAGCGCTTTTTCGGTTAACTCCCAGTGCCAGTGGCCGATATGGGCCAGACGCTGAGCTTCGTTCAGTAAATTTTCTTTATTTTTCAGAATAGTGATTTTTTTTTCAAATGATTGGCATTTGTTAAATAATTTAAGAGCGGTTTCAACAGCGGATTGTATTATGTAACCGCCGGAACCCTTGAGCAAATATCCATAACAGGGTATTTCTCCGATTTTATAATTATTTTCTTCGGATGGAGAATATAAAAAAATAACAGGTAAATCTGAAAAAGCAGAAATAATACCGGCAGCCTGTGCCCCATCCATACCGCTGCCCAGGTTAAAATCAATAAGAATTAAATCAAGATTTGCTGTTGCCCTGACGGTTTCTACAGCTTTTTCGCCGCTTTGAACCCAAATTACTAAATATCCGGCTTTTTCGAGAACTGTTAATACAGACACAGCCAAAAGGCTTTCTGTTTCTACAAGAAGAATTGTCTGTTTTTTCTCGTTATTAATTATTTACACCCGGCAAATCAAGGTTTTTTATAATACGCTTATAAGACAGTATTATAACAGACCGATATGGGTCAGGTATATATTTACTATATTATAATACATTTTCTACAGGTTAGCAATCAGTTATAATTCCTTACAGCAAAGCGTTCTGAAAAACAATAATAATAACTGCTTGCCGGAAAAGATATAAAAAATTCCTTTTTGGATATTGTCAATAATAAGAAAAACAGATATAATTAATTGTGAAAATTTTTATCAGTTGAATATTAAAATTATCAGATCGAATCGTCATGAATCATAACACCACACATAAAACCGAGGTCATATGAATATCGGAGTACAATACTACAGAGCGCCTTTCCCGCTGGAAAAATACTGGGAAAATGATTTTAAAAAAATCAGAGAGAGCGGCCTTGACACTGTGCAGCTCTGGATTCTCTGGGCCTGGGTTGAGTCCAAACCGGGAGAATTCAATTTCAGCGATTATGATCGGCTGACAGAAATTGCCGCAAAAAATAATCTGCAGCTTGTATTAAGCACCATTGCTGAAATTCAGCCTTACTGGATACACCGTGCGGTACCCGGCAGTGAAATGATTGATCATATGGGGCATAAAGTCATATCCTCAAACCGCGGAGAAACCCATTTCGGCCTGACGCCCGGCGGATGTACTGATCACCCTGATGTTTGGCAGCGTATGAGCAAATTTTTAGAAGCCTGTGTGCTGCGTTACCGAAATCTTTCCCATCTGCACGGCTGGGACTGCTGGAATGAACTGCGCTGGAACGTACAGGCCGACGGAATAGTCTGTTTTTGTCCATATACTATTTCCGCCTGGCATAAGTGGCTTGAGCAGAAATACGGAGATCTGGACGGGCTTAACCGGGCCTGGATTCGAAGATACGGCTGCTGGGAAGAAGTTATGCCTGGAAAACTTCCGGATCGTCCTTATACTGAAATGACAGCTTTTGAACATTTTATTACTGATCGGGCTACCCGGCACGGATTTAACAGGTATGAACTCCTGAAAAAACTTGATCCGGATCATCCGGTAACCCTGCACGGCGGAGCCCCTACCCCCCTTTATAAAGGCTCGGAAGATTTATATCCTCTGGATCGCGGAAATGACTGGGATTTTGCAGAAAAACTTGACGGTATCGGATGTTCCAGTTTTCCCAAATGGTCAAAAATCGATGATGCTGATTTCGGTATACGCGTGGAATCTGTAAAATCAGCAAGCATGGGAAAAAGAGTATGGCTTTCTGAAGTTCAGGGAGGACGGGCCGAAATCGGTTTTAAAATTACGCCTGCAGTAGACGCCCTGACCCAACAGCGCTGGATATCGAATGGTATTGCCTGCGGTGCCGACACTATTCTTTTCTGGTGCTGGCGCGATGAAGTATTCGGACGCGAATCAGACGGTTTTGGAATAATCGGCAATGACGGTCTGGCTGAAGAACGACTTGCTGCCATGCAAAAAACCGGAAGAATTGTAAAGCAACATCAGGATCTGCTGAAAGCCTACCAACCTGACGAAGCCCAGACCGGAGTTTTATTCAGCCCGCAAGTCTATTATCTGACCTGGGCGCAGGAAAGAAATGCGGAAACACCAGCCTCCGCCCTTGCCGGTTACTTGCGGGCTCTGGTACGAAAATCAATTCCTTTCCGGGTAATCGAGGAAAATCACCTGGAGCGCCTTGGCGATATAAAAATTCTGTTTCTTCCCAGACTTATAGTTACCTCGGAAGAAACAGAAGAAAAACTGTGTACATTTGTAAGAAACGGCGGAATTCTGGTCTGCGAATCTGAATGCGGCGCTTTTAGTCCGCAGGGAATATACCGTTACCCTGAAGACCGTTTTCTTAACAGGCTTTGCGGAGTATATGAAATTGGACGCAGACCGGTACCGGAAAAAATAGTTATTTCATACCGGGGAGATAAATACACTGTTCCGGCTTGTCAGTGGTGTACGCCATATACCGGAAAGAACGGAGATGTGCATGCCGGGTACGAAAAATTCCCTCTGGTACAGTCTATAAAATGCGGTCCGGGAAAAGTGATTCTTCTTGGATCCTATTATGGAGATACCTACCGTAAAACTCCTTCGCTCTGTTTTGAAAACCTGCTGCAGGCTTTTGTCCGCGAAACCGCCGGCAGCAGCACAGGCAGGATAAAACACCCCCAACCTGATAAAAATACATTTATTTATATCAAAACCGGATCAAGCGGTAATAAAAAAATGCTTTTTATTTTTTTCCCTGAAAAAATCGATAAATGCATAGTTGATATGAACGGTTTCCCGTCCGGAGAATATACGGATATTTTAAGCGGCGAAAAATACCAGGCAGGAAATACCCTGAAAATAACCGGGGGAAACATGCGTATCCGGGTACTGGTTTCGGAATAAACATGAAAAAAAATTTGTATCCATACAGATCGTTAACTTAAATGAAATTTTGTACTTACTCAGATTTTAA
>DNNS01000505.1:0-2561 GCA_003497555.1 Spirochaetia bacterium | reverse complement strand
AGTGAATACGAAATTTTTTTTGTAAAAATTTTACAATAGCGAAGAAAAATCAATCAGCTTGTCGGTTTTAAGCTCCGCACTCTTTTTTTTACTGCCTAAATAATCAGAAGCTCTTTTAAATGCCCTGATAAAAGCTTCCCGGTCCCGGTGTTTTACCGCAGAAAAAAGTTTTTTGTTTTCGGCAAGATAGGCTGATAGTACGCTGCTGATGCTGTTGTTCAGCATCTCTATATCGGCATAAAGTTCAGGATTCTGGTTTAAAATACGGCAGGCAAAATCCATCCTGATACGGTATACCGGTGATGAAAAACTATCGATTTCTTCATGACTAAAATTAAGTGTTTTCAGCGTATTGATCAGGGTAATGGAGGTAAAATGCATGAGTCCCTGTACTACCGCCATGATGCGGTCATGTTCTGCCGGTTTTGCAACTTTAATAACAGCTCCGGTCTTTAAAAATATTTTTTTAACCCGGGAAAACCAGGCAGTCCCCCTGCCCGGTGTTAAAACAATAACCTGATTACAGAGCGTTGAAACCGATGGTCCGAAAACCGGATGACAGCCGATCACCTCGGCCCGGGTACAGGCAAGCATTTCTTTTACCGGCATTTCTTTTAAAGAAGTAAAATCCATCAGCGCCTGATTTTTTCCAAGTAAAGGCCCGAGCTTGCGTATTACCTGTACGGTGGCCCGTATAGGCACACTGATGACGGTTATATCTGACTGCTGCGCACAGGCTTCAGGAGAAAGCTTAGATGAGCGGGATGCAATCAGTGTTTTATATCCAAGTTTGCGAAGCTCTGCGGAAAAGGTCTTGCCAATACCGCCGTTTCCGCCTATAATCCCGAATACCGGTTTATTTTTCAAGCTTTCTCTCCATTAACCTGTCGGCTTCTTTTACCGCTTTTACAGCATCAGGCGCATAACCATGCGCACCGATACTTTCGGCAAAAGCGCTGTTCACCACTGCCCCTCCGACCATGATTCTGCTTTTAATCTGCTGTTTTTTAAGTTCATTGATCACGGTTTTCATTTCTGTCATGGTAGTGGTCATTAGTGCGGAAAGCCCGATAATATCAGCTTTTTTTTCTTTGGCTTCACGGGCAATGGTTTTTTCATCAACTGATTTTCCCAGATCAATTATATCGTAACCGTTGTTGCGTAAAAGCAGAGACACAATATTTTTACCAATGTCATGAATATCGCCTTTCACCGACGCCAGAAGTATAATGCCTCTTTTTTCCTGCGCCTGTTTTTCAATAAAAGGTCTAAGCAGGGCCACGCCGCGTTCCATGGTTTCAGCTGCCGCTACCAGCTGTGGCAGAAAAAATTCTTTTTTATCATATCGGCTCCCGGCTTCTTGTATGGCAGGTACCATTATATCTCTGATAATTAAAAACGGATCAATACCTAAAGCGCGCGCTTCGTCAACCAGGGTTTGCACTGTATCTTTGCTGCCGCGCAGTACGGCATTATAAAGTCTGCTGTTAATATCCGGACCCGCAGGTTTTTCTGAAGCTGAAACAACTGCACCGGAAAATGCATTAATATATTTTTTACACTGCGCATCTTTTCCAAGCAAGGCATCAGCTGAAAAACGCATGCGGGTAATTATTTCTTCCTGCGGATTAGCAATAACAAAACTCAAGCCGCGTCCGCAGGCCATGGCCAGAAATGCGCTGTTCAGTTCTGGTCGGCCCGGCAGCCCGTAGGAAATATTGGAAAGTCCGATTACGGAATGGAGTTTTCTTGCGGAGGCATGGCTGATCAAATCAAGAGTAATATGCGCATTGTTCTGCCCGGCAGCTATACTCATGGCCAGACCGTCGATTACAGCTCTGCCTTCGTCTATTCCTTCTGCACGGCATTTTTCCAGAAGTTTTTCTATCAGGGTTATTCGTCCTTCGGTACTTTCAGGGATGCCATGATCGTCAAGCGGCAGCAAAATATAAGCTGCGCCGTATTTTTTAATAGCAGCCAGGGACAAAAGCCTCACAGCTTCAAGAGACAGTGAATTTACCAGCGCCTTTCCCGGATACAAACGCAGGGCTTTTTCAAGGATTTCGGGGCTGGTAGTATCAATACAGAGAGGCAAATCAGAAATAATGCAGATACGCCTGATTAAATTCAGCATGGTTTTTTTTTCGTCTATTCCGGGCATGCCGGCATTGATATCCAGCAGATTGGCGCCGCTTCTTGCCTGTTCCTCGGCAAAGGCAGAGGCAAGCTCCAGGTTTCCGGCAAGAAATTCCTGCTGCAGTTTTTTCTTTCCGGTCGGATTGATACGCTCGCCGATTATTAAAAGTCCGCTTTCTGTTCCGGCCGAAACCGTGCTGCGCGGGCCGGAAAGATGCAGTATTCCATTATCATGAGTTTTTTCAGCAGGACGTAAAGAAGAGATATTTTTTTTAATTTGGACAATAAATTCCGGGGTAGTTCCGCAGCAGCCGCCTATCAGTTTAACACCGCAGGCTATAAACTCCGGAGCCCATTTTGCAAATTCTTCGGCCTGCATGGGAAAAACCGTTTCGCCGTTTTCCATGCGCGGAAGCCCGGCGTTA
>DNNS01000285.1 GCA_003497555.1 Spirochaetia bacterium | reverse complement strand
TGAAGAACTTTCCAGTCAAATTGCTTATATAGAATCCTGCTACAGGGAAAGAAGCGCTCTCATCAGCCGGCTAACATTTATTGCCGATGAAAATAAAAAAAAACGCCGTAGCAGCAGGGGTATAATAGGCGCTTTTGTATATATTGCCAATTGTAATGATATTGAAAACGTCAACATCATGGATCACGCCAAAATCAGCGGCGTGTTTTCACTTAAAAACGGCACTATTGATTCTTGCGCTGAAGCACAGACTATTGTCGGAAGCGGAGTTATTGCTGAAGATTTTATCTTTCAGAAAGGTTCGGAAATAACTTCCGGGGCAGTGCTTTCCGCCACCCTGGTAGGCGAAGGCTGTGTTATCGGAAAACAATTTTCTTCGGAAAATTCCGTTTTTTTCGCCAATTCCACCGGACATAACAGCGAAACCTGCTCGGTGCTAGCCGGTCCGTATACGGTAACGCATCATAAATCCACTCTCCTGATTGCCGGGATTTTTTCTTTTTTCAATGCGGGCAGCGGAACCAATCAATCGAACCACATGTATAAACTTGGTCCCCTGTCGCAGGGTATTTTTGAGCGCGGAGCCAAAACAGGATCTTCCTCATATATCCTTTACCCTGCGCGCATCGGAGCCTACAGTGTGGTAATCGGCAGTCATTATTCCAACTGCAATACGTCGGAATATCCTTTCTCGTACATTGTCGAAGAAAACGGGCGTTCTATATTAAGACCGGCAGTCAATTTTTTTAAATCAGGACTGATACGCGATTGTGAAAAATGGCCGGCCCGAGACCGCCGTAAAACCCGGGAACCTCTTGATCTGATTCATTTCCACACCCTCTCGCCCTATGTAATGCAGAAAATTTTCCGCGCTGAAAAAGAGCTGCTTTCCTTATATGCGTCTGCAGAAAAAGAACAGGATTACATTGCCCACAAGGGCGTAATTATACCCAGGCATTCCCTGCGCAAGGGCGCCCAATATTATAAAATGATTGCAGAAATTTATTTCGGCGAAAATCTGGTAAAAGCGCTTTCGCAGGCGCCGGGAAAATCCCTGAATGAGATTTTCCGTCCGGCGCCCGGATACGGCGAACACTGCGGAGAATGGATAGACGCCTGCGGTCTGCTCTGCTCCCTCCGGCGCATGGATGCCTTTTGTCTGTCTGCTGAAAAAATGTCTTCCTACAGCGAACTGCTTACGGGTTTACGTTCCATATATAACAGTTACGCACACGACGCCTGGAACTGGTTTCTTGACGCCTTCCGCGCTTTTTACGGCTTTGATCCGCCGGGCGATAAAAAAAAACTTCTGGAAATTTTAGATAACGCCAAAGAGGCGGTAATCAAAAGATATGAACTGGTTTTAAAAGACGCCCGTTATGATTATGATGACCGGGCTCTCGGCAGTTTCGGGATTGACGGCAATGCCCGTGAAGATTTTACAGCTGTCCGCGGCAATTTTGAAAATAATCAGTTTGTAATAAAAATTAAAAGCGCCATGGAGCAGGACGCACGTCTTTTTAATGAAAGCGCTGCCGGTCTCGCGTAAAAAAAATTTATGAAATTCTGGAATAATACCATAAAAAAATTATCTCCATATGTTTATGGTGAACAGCCGCGTCTTGCGGCCCGAACTATAAAATTAAACACCAATGAAAACCCCTACCCTCCGCATCCGTCGCTTAAAAAAATCCTGACTGCTTTTAATATTGCCAGGTTGCGTTACTATCCGCCGCCTGACGCCGAAAAACTGGTAAAAGCTGTATCCCGGGTATATAAAATCAAGTCTGCAAATATCTTTATCGGCAACGGTTCAGACGAAATACTTTCCTATGTATTCCGCGCTTTTGCCGGTTCGCGGGATAAAATCGTTTTTACGCGCCTGACCTATTCTCTTTATCAAACCCTGGCGGCTATTCACGGGTTTTCCTGGAGCGAACTTCCCATGCTGAAAGATCTTTCCGTTGATCTCGATGCTCTTCCGTCTTTTAAACCGCGCATTTTTTTCCTGGCTAATCCCAACACGCCGACCGGAATCGCCCTCTCGGCCGGGCGAATCGAAAAAACCGTAAAAAAAATGCCGGATACCCTGTTTATTATTGATGAAGCCTATGCGGATTTCAACAATGAAAACTGCATTCATTTCGCCCGAAAATTCAATAACGTTTTAATTATCCGCACACTATCCAAATCCTATTCCCTATGCGGAATACGAATGGGATTTGCTTTCGGCCATGCTGATTTAATTTCCGGTCTGATGAAAATTAAAGATTCCTACAATACATCCATACTGTCCCAGCAAATCGCCATCCATGCTTTTCGCCATAAATCCTGGCATGATGCCAATTGCCGCAAAGTGATAAAAACCCGGGGAGTTTTCAGCCGCCGTCTCCTGGAAAACGGATTTCTGGTTTTAAAAAGCAGTTCCAATTTTGTCATGTGTACGCATTTGCAGGTTTCCATGAAAGAGATGTATTACTTTTTAAAAAAACACGATATTCACATACGGTATTTTGACAGCCCGGCGCTTGACCGCTATGTCCGAATTTCCATTGGTACTGACAATGAAATGGAAAAAACCATGCAGCAGATAAAAAAATTTCTGAAAATCAAACACCAATCTGCTGAATACAAGACCGGTTTTACTCTGCATAAACCGTGAATATACAATCCGGACGATTAATCCCCGCAGAAAATATGACTGGTCTTAAATTAAAACATACTCGTCCAAATCCAAATGCTGCAGTCTGCATCAATACCCGCCAAGAAGAAAATAATGCCTGCAATTGACTTTTCTCGCTATAAGGCAGGTAATGCCCTGGAATTTTCAGGCAGACAAAAATTTATTTACCGGGCGCTTGAAATTTTCCCCGGGCTATTATCATGGTCTACCCTTGCCGTCTGCGTAGCTGCCTGTTTTATAGCACCCATGCAAATTAGCATTTTTATTATTGCCTTTGATGTTTACTGGCTGCTCAAGACTCTCTATCTTTCCATCCATCTGTGGAATAACTGGAAAAAAATGGAAAAAAACCTGAAAACAGACTGGAAATTAAAACTTGCCGGCAGGGACTATACAGAGATCTGGCATCTTGTTATTCTGCCTTTTTATAATGAATCCGGGCAAATAATCGAAAAAAGTCTGAAAGCCTTAGCCGAAGCGGATTATGATACCAAAAAACTGGCTGTCGTACTGGCAGCCGAGGAAAAAGCCGGTAAAAATGCCGAAGAACTTGCCTCAGGCCTCTGTAAAAAATACAAAAAACATTTCGGATATTTTCTGGTCAGTATTCATCCGGAAAATCTTCCGGGCGAACAGCCGGGCAAGGGAGCCAATACTTCCTGGGCATGTTCCCTGGCCAGAAAAAAAATAATCGAAAAAAACCATTTGCCGGAAAAAAATATAATTGTTTCGGTTTTTGATATTGATACGGTGATTTATCCGCAATATTTTTTATGCCTTTCCTGGAATTATCTTGAACAGAAAAATCCGGAACTGGCCGCTTACCAGCCGGTGCCGGTATTTAATAATAATATCTGGGAAGCTTCGGCTGTTTCAAGACTCATGGCTTATTCGTGCACTTTCTGGCATATGATTCAGCAGGAAACCGTAAACCGGCTGACAACTTTTTCTTCCCACGCCCATTCCCTTACTGCCCTAAAAAAATCCGGTTTCTGGCAGAAAAATATTGTTTCCGAAGATTCCAGAATATACTGGAACTGTTTTTTTGCCAGCCGTGGAAATTACTATACGGTTCCCATGGTTTACCCGGTTTCAATGGATGCCAATGCCGGGAAAACCTGGCTGGAAACCATAATCAATATTTACAAACAGCAGAGGCGCTGGTGCTGGGGTGTGGAAAACATCCCCTATCTGGCTTTCGGTTTTTTATTCAATAAAGAAATACCCTTTTTTAAAAAAATATATGTATTTATCACCCAGCTTTTTGATTTCTGGTCTCTCGCTACCAATCCGCTTATTATTTTCATACTCGGCTGGATGCCGGTTCTTTTCGGCGGAACCCAGTTTAACACTACGGTTCTGTCGTATAATCTGCCGATTGTTACCCGTAATCTCATGATCATTACCATGCTTTCGCTCAGCGTCTGCGCAGCCATTTCCGTACGGCTTATGCCCGAGCTGCCTGAGCGCATGAAAAAAACCCGGTTTTTCCATGTCATTATGCAGTGGGTGCTGATACCGGTAACCATTAATTTTTTCAGCGCCCTTCCGGCTCTTGATGCCCAGACCCGGCTGATGTTCGGCCGTTACATGAATTTCTGGGTAACGCCCAAACACCGCAGGAAAAACTGATATGCCTTCAGTATTTTCCCATATCCGCAGAAAAAATATTATTATCGGGATTCTGTCGGCTGTTTTTTTTCTGTCGGTTCCGCTGATAATTTTTTATTCATCAGGCTACAGTCTCCGAACCGGTTTCCACGTTGTCAAAACCGGAGGTATAAACCTTCTTTTTCTACCTGGAGGTTCGTCTGTTTCGGTTGACGGAAAATTTTATAAAAAAATACCGGTTTTTTCTGACCAGCTTTTTATTCAGGGTCTGAACACCGGTATACATACGATTCGCGCAGAAAAGGAAAATTATTATCCCTGGATAAAACGCCTGGAAATCAAAGCCCAGAAAGTAGCTGTGGGTTATGTACTTTTGGTGCCGGTAAATCCAGAAATTAAAAACATTCCGCGTTATATCCCGATTACCGGAAGAAAGCCTGGTGTTGATGGCCAGAGCCGTCAATATGCCGATCTGTCGGTTATTTTACAAAAAAACAATATTACCGGTAAAATACGCATTAAAAAAAAAGTCGTGATCTGGAGAGAGGGGAAACGCATTTTTGCCCGGTGGAAAGGAAGAAAAAAAATGACACCGGAATTCCTGGTTGATAATTTTTTCTTTAAAAAAAATCTGATCTACCAGGCCAAAGGGGAGATTCTGGATTTTGATTTTTATCCCGGACGCAACGATACCATACTGATTTCGGAACATGGGCACGGCATTTTTACCCTGGAAATGGATAAGCGCCCGCCGTACCAGAATGCCCATAAAATCATGGTAAACGCCTGCAATTTTGCAGTGATTAATGATATTATATATGTGCATGAAAATGAAAAAATCATTCTTGTACGTCTGGAATAAACTGCTGATTCCGTCATACCGGTTTGTTCTTTTACTGCTTGCTGCAGCTATAATATTCTCTTCGCATTCAACAGGACAGAGCAATGCGGCGGATGATTTTATTTCCCGCACGCTTCGTTTCGGATCCTATTCGCAGATAGCAGGTATCTTAGCTGCGCTCAAAAAAAAAGACAACGGATTTGAAGCGCTCGATTTACTGGTTAAAGATGCAGTCAATATAAATGACCGGGGAGTTATCAGGGCGCTGCTTGATCTGGTTTCAGAAAAAAAACTCGATCAATATTATTATTTATATTCAAAACTGCTGGAAATTCACATTGACAACGATATTGCCGAATACACCCTGGGCTCTGCACTTACCCTGCCGGATATCAGACCTTATGAAGATTTTATGAAAAACGCCCTGACCAATAAAAATGCGGAACTGCAGAAATATGCCGCCATGGGGCTTGCGCGTCTGCGTACACCGGGCACGCGGGAAATCATGCATGAAATTTTCAGGGAAAGCGACAATGAATTTGTACGCATGGAACTGGTCAGTTCCATTGCTGCCTGGGCTGATACGGCCGATATCCCCTTTTTCGGGTCTGTTATTGAGATGGATTCTTCCACTCCGGTACAGAAATGGGTAGCGGTTATGGCTCTTACCAATTTCCGGAAAGACCCGGCAGCCCTTGCGCTTCTGCAGAAACTTTCCCTGCGCGAAGATGTGGAAATACGGGCCCGTGCGCTTTTTGCCCTTTCCTTTATGGATAATGTCGATAACCGGGAACTGCTTTTTACCGCCTGCCGCGATAATATCGCCAAAATCCGTTTCTATGCAGTTAAAGCCCTGGTTAATTATACAGATAGCGATACAAACGAGCTCTTGAAATTCAAAGCCCGGTACGATGAAGACAGTACGGTTAAAAAAGCTGCCCGTGAAATTCTTAAAAACCGCGGTATGGAGTTTAAGGAATAATCATGATAAGGCACTATGAATTCCGCAACAAGCGCCTGCTGGAAACCGTTTCGGCCGGCGATGTACTGGTGGCGATAAACCCCGAGAGCGGTGAAAAACAATATCTGCTGGAAGAATACGAGCTCGATGAACATACGCTGCTTTCCTCGCTTGACCCCAACGAACTTTCCCGTCTGGAAATAGAAGGCGATCACAACGCCCTGATTTTAAAAGTACCCAAAAATTATTCAGCTGAAGACGATTATGAATTCAAGGTTTTTTCCATCGGCCTTTTCCTTTTTAAAAAATCCCTGATCATCATCATGTCCGAAGAAAACAATTTATTTGATCCCAAACTTACGGCCAAAATAAACTCCCCCAATGATCTGCTTCTGAAAATCATTTACGGTATTATCTTTCATTTTCTGCGTCATTTAAAGGTAATCAGCATGATTACCGAAGAGCTTGAGGAAAAAATCAGCAAAGCCATGGAAAATAAATATTTACTCTGCCTGTTTACCCTGGAAAAAAGCCTGGTGTATTATCTTAATGCCATTAATACCAATTCCGTATTAATTGAAAAGATACGGCATAATGCCTCGCGTCTGCATCTTGGCGCTGACGATCTGGAGCTCCTGGATGAAATAATTATTGAGAACACACAATGTTTTAAACAGGCAGAAATTTATTCCAATATTCTGGCCAGTATGATGGACGCCAGGGCATCTATTGTCAATAATAATCTCAACGTACTGATGAAACGCCTGAATATCATTACCATTTCCCTTATGGTCCCGACTCTGGTAGTAAGTGTTTTTTCCATGAATGTAAAAATTCCCATGCAGAACTTTCCCTGGGCTTTTGCTGTAATTATATCCATTTCACTTCTGGCCATGTCGCTTTTTCTGTCTTTATGGAAATTTTTTAATAAATCCTGAAAAAAATTCAATTTTTTTTATATTTCCGCGTATATATATTAGCACAGGCCTTTTCACGGCTTTCAGGAGTATATATGCAGCAGGAAGTAAAAAAAATGCCTACCTGGCAGTTGGTTGCCG
>DNNS01000431.1 GCA_003497555.1 Spirochaetia bacterium | reverse complement strand
AAACCGATTCGGGAGTTCCGGCAACAAGATTACCGCAATTTATATTTCCGCAAAGAGCCATTCGTCCGCGGCATTTTAAAAGCGCTTCTGCCATGTTCATTCCTGCGACCGGGTCTACAGCCTGCACAGCCTGAACCCCTGTTTCACAAAGCTGATCAAGCAGGGTATTTATATTGCCGTCAGTATGCAGAATTGATAATAATCCTTCCCTGTGTACTGCTTCTGCCCATTCCTGCAAATAAGGAATAATAAAACGTTTCATTTGTTCAGAATTGAAAAAGGGACCTCTGTTATCTGCAATGTCAGATGCAGTAACAACGGCATCTGCACCGGCATCTTTAGCTACTTTCATAAGTGCAATTCCGTCGTTAAATATTTTTCGAGCCATCATGTCTATTTCTTCCGGAGTGTCAAACAGTTTACAGGAAAATTCAACATAATTGGCAGCTTCAGGTATAGCCATAACCCCGCCTGTTATAGCTACAGTCAAAACATCAGCGGGCAGCATTTTTCTGATAATTTCAAGCTGGCGGAAACGGTATTCAGGAGGCAGCCAGTAAAAAGCAGGCTCTCCGGGCGATGTTTCCCAATAACCGCCGGGCACAGTGACAGCTGAAAAATGCAGTTTTTCAGTTACCTCTGCCATAACTTCTGCATTAATATTTATCTGCATTTCTTTTTCTTTAGGCGAGAGCTGCTGAAATTCAACTCCGACTTTAAAGGGCTGCTTGGTAAATTTATGCCAGGGATGAAACTCCAGTTCCCACAAAGGAACTCTGCCATAAATTTCTGCGCCTTGCAGAACTGATGCCATGCAATTTTTCATTTTAATTTTTCATTGCCTGCTCGAGAAAAGCAGGAACTGCTTCTCCGGAGCGCAAAACAGCATTCAGCAAAACAGGGTTAAGCATGTTTTTGATAGTTGAACTTTCGGCTTTACCAAAAAGATTATTATTTTGTTCAGGGTCTGATTTATTATCAAATAACACGCATTCCGTTTCACGTTCACTGATTGCATAAGTATATTGCGGAGTAATTATTCCCCGGTACTGCGCGTCATTATTGGGGTAACGGCGGCCGAACCAGTGAACAAGAATATGCGTTCGGGCCGGTAAAGCAAGCGAGCGTACTGCTAATGATAAATCTTCTCCATGCAGGCCGGCTGGTTTGGGTATTTGGCATAAACCGGTAGCTGTGGGAAAAATATCCAGGCCGCTCATAAGTTCTTCACATACAGAACCGGCGGGAAGTTTTCCTGGTAAACGCATAATAAGCGGGATATGAACAGATTCATCATAAACACAGGTTTTGTGAAAAAGGCCATGGCTTCCGCCCATTTCTCCATGGTCAGAAAAAAGCATTATCAGAGTATGTTCAGACAGTTTATTATCTTCAAGAAAGTCAAGAAGCCTTCCGACATTATAGTCAAAATTTAAAATTTGGGCATAATATCCGGTTTGCTGGGAACGGGCCTGGTTTTGATAGCTTTCCGGTACATTTTTACGGAGTTTCAGTTTATCAGAATTTATTTGTTTTAAAAATTGTTCCGGAGCCGGATTAGTCGGCACACCGTTAACTTCATGAGAAGAATGCGGAGCTTCCACGCTAAGGCAATGAAACCAGGGCGCCGGATTTTTAATTTGTTTTTGTAAATATGAAAGCGAAATATCGGTTAAAGCATCAGTTTGAAATCCGGAGCATTTCTGCGGAGGCCAGTTTGTTTCTCCGGTGGAATAAAGCGTATTCCAGTAATCATTGGAACATTCAAAACCGAACCAGTCTTCAAATCCGCCTCGGGCATAAGGGTGTACCCAGTAATCATTCTGCGGCATCCATCCTCCGGCATTCTGCGCTGCGCAAAGATGCCATTTACCGACCCAGGATGTTCTATAGCCTGCCTGACGGAAGCAGTGCGCAGCAGTTTTACGATCAGTAGGGAGCATGTCTCCGTGCAGTAGAACTCCGCTGGTTGTTCCGTATTGCCCGGTAACCAGGCCGCCCCGGAAAGGAACGCACATGGGTGAATGCGAATAAGCGCGTATGCAGTTCACTCCCTGTCTGGCCAGACGATCAATGTTTGGAGTTTGAATATTGGTTTCTCCGCAGCAGGACAATGCGTGCCAGCGCAGTTGATCAGCAAAAATCCAGAGTATATTAACAGGCTTAGACAATTTTTTATCCAGTATTGCCGGAATTTCAGATATTATTTATTCCTTATTTTCTGATGTAATTATAAACAAAAAGCTCCTGGTTGCCAATGAATAAAACCGCTTTTATTTTGTATCAAACAGCTTTTTTTATACAGTTTTAAATCGGGAAAAATTCCAAAATGCCGGTTCAGTTTTCCGCAAGTTCCGGTTTTTTGGTTATAGAAGTTTCAGGGCTTCTTCGACATTTGCAGCAGTAACTTCATAGGTTCTGCCGTCAATAATCTTTACCTGCGGATATTCCCGGGGTATTATTCCGCGGGATACCAGTTCCAGCCGTAAGGTAACCGGAGATAACGGTTGATAAGGCATGATACTGCCGATGCTCTTTACTGCTTTTTTTGCCCCCTCGGTAATAACAGCATGGGCTTTTTCCATTGACAACAGAATAGCGCCTTCGCAAGCAAGCCCCTTTTTAACTTCCACAGTAATAATATTTTTTATTAATTTGCAGGCCTCGGCACAAACCTTGTCATCCCCGCTTACCATTATTACCGGTACTCTGTAATTACCGGCTATGGCGGCATCAATTGCGACTTCTCCGGCTTTTTCTCCGTTAATCCAGAAATTTTGCCAGTGCCTGGAATCCATTGTATGTTCGAGTACTGCCTCCGGTGTGCCGGCCATGGCATGATATCCCAGCAGAATGAGTCCGTCGCAGGTTTCTATCTCCGGAATCCGTTTGGGCGAAGAACCGCGTATAACTCTTGCCCTGGCATCAAGCTCTTCCCAGATAA
>DNNS01000092.1 GCA_003497555.1 Spirochaetia bacterium | reverse complement strand
TAAATAAATTTTCCAGGGAGTCAGTAAAGAGTAATTCCGGCAGAAAGTGCAGGCGGCAGGGCAAGATTGTAAATTTTCCCGCTGCGCATTTCCGCATTTTTTTCGATCAGCAGTTTAGCCGCCCGAAAGCCGGTTTTCTCAGGAGCGCAGTAAACCGAAGCGATCAAACCGCGGTTAATACTGCGGTCATTGTCAATTCCGGCAATTACCGCCTGCTCGGGAATTTTTACGGCATTTTCCGAAAAACTATTATAAATGCCGCGCGCTACTGCATCATTGGCGGCAATCACAGCACAGGGAAACAAAGCAGTGTCAAGAAATTTATCGGCTGCGGTCTTGGCAAGCCTGATTAACAGTTCTGCCGGATTTTTATTATCCGGCCACATAAAATTGCTGATAACAGCGNNTTTCACCGAGCCAGTCAAAAATAAACTTGCCAGTCCGGGGCCGTGTCCCGGTAAAATAATACACCCGGCGCTGCGGATTGATTTTTTTTTTAAACAGATAAAATATATCCCCGGCAGCAAGATAGACTGTAGAAAAAGGAATTTTACCGGGCAGACCAATATTAACAACCGGGATATCAAGACTCACAAGCTCCCTGATGAAAGATTTTAACAGCAGATCAGCATACCCGGTGCGGATAATACCGTCGGTATCCCGGTTTTTTTTCAACGTGCGGAAAAGACAGGAACGGTATTCGTGATCGGTATTATTGGCAATTTCCAGGCGCACCCGGTATTTTGTACAGCATTTTTCCATTCCATGCAGAAGACCGGCGAATTTCATGAATTGATACCTGTTCTGGTAACTGAATCCTGAAAAAAAAATAATCCGCCGTACCGGCAATAATAATTTACCCTTGATGATTTTATTTCCCCGCCCGGGTTCATATGCGATCAGCTGTTTTTTTTTAAGCAGCCCGATGGCCTTGGAAACCGTACGCTGGGCGGATTTAAATTCTTTTTTAAGAAATGCAAGACCGGGCAGATAGTTAATATATATTCCATTTTTTATTCTTTGAATTAAAATTTCAGAAATATCATGATACTTTGCTGCAAAACGCATTTTTGTAGTGTACTACAAAAAATCGGAAAAGGCAATATTTTTTTTATTGACAACATGTTTTCGATTGCGTATAATATACCGGTAAATAAATGGAGTTTCACTGAAATTAATCTGCACAAGGAATAGCAAAATATGAAAACCGTCTTTTTTTTTATTCCGCTATTTATCGTTACTCTGCTTTTCACCCAGACTGAAAAATCTGCCGGAACCGATGCACAAACCGGCCGCGACGCAAGTATAATACGCCTCGGGGCTGCTCCTTCCGGAACCGATCCCTCCGATCCGCTGCTGAAAAACGGATTTTTAGATGTAACCAAAAAACCCTATCTGGCTGATGCCTCAGGTAAAAATGATTGCACCGCAGCCGTTCAAAAAGCAGTAAACGATGCGCGCGATTTTCAATATGTTTGTTTTTTCCCTTCCGGTACCTATCTTTTATCGGATACGGTTTCCTGCGAACAGACATTATACAAACTTGAACAGGCGAAAACCGCAGACGGCAAAACCCAGAATTACTGGGGAGACCGCGATCGTCCGTGTATCCTGATGGGCTCGCGTAAAAATAATAGGCCTATATTGAAAATAAATCCTGCATCCGCTAAATTTAAAGATGCCTCCAGCCCCAAACCCCTGATCTGGATTTGGGCACAGACCAGAAATAATACTCCCGGAACCGATGAACCGGAATGGGGAAAAGAGCAGCCCAATATTTCCTTTAATCAGATATTTCAGGGAATCAATATTGATATAAGCGGCAACAGCGGTGCTGCCGGAATAAAACATACCGGCTCTCAGGGCTGCTCCATGGAAGATGTAAAAATTAATGCCGAAGGAGCATTTGCCGGAATGATAAACTGCCCGGGCCAGGGAGGCGGTACGTATAATATAGAAATAACCGGCGGGGAATATGGTTTATGGGCTAATCAGGAAGCGCGTTTTCCCGTAATAGCCGGTCTGGTATGCAAAGGGCAGAAAAAAGCTTTTATTTATAATGCACCGTTAGTCACGCCCCTGCTGATTACGGGTTTTTATTTTGAAGGCAGCCCGGAATGCGCAGTTAACCTGTTAGACAGCAAGGCCGGAACCGGTTTAACTTTAATTGACGGAATAATATTTTTTACCGCACCGCGTCCTGTATGTATGGCTTTGGATGAAAATATCGTGATCGAAAACGTACATTTCCGCAATGTTGAGACTGTTGTACAGGGAGAACCCGACGGGGTTTCTGCAGACTGGACATTAGTCAGCACTTTTGCCCGTACCGCTAAAAGCGCCAAAGCATGGTATAACGGTTCGGCAAGCGGCAAAACACTGTTCGTTTCTGCCAAAACATCAGCTCCGGACTGGAATCTGATTAAAAAAAAACACTTGTGGGATGATATGATTTTTCCATTTTTTGAGGACAGTGATGCGGTAAATATCAAAACCCTGGGCGCCAGGGGCGACAATGAAACCGACGATACTGCTGTTTTCAGGGATGCATTAAAAAAGCATCATAAAATTTTTGTCCCCCGGGGTATTTATTTAATCACCGGTACACTGACCCTTGAAAAAAATACCGCACTTTTCGGAGCTGCCAGAATTGTCAGTGAAATCAGGGCTAAAGAAAACTGGGGTACTGAAAATACTCCGATTATAAACACTGCGGATGATAAAACCGCAACAACCATTCTTGCCAATCTTTCCATTACACATCCGGATTCCGTGACCGGATTATCCATCCTGCACTGGAAATCCGGACCCGCATCAATCGTCCGCAACATTTACTCTACTACGGTTAACTGGACTCCTCAGCAACCCGGCGGAGTGTTTCACTATTCCTATTTAATTACCGGTTCCGGGGCCGGCCGCTGGTATGCGGTAAACAGCCAGGAAGGTACCTATACCCGGCATACCGGAAATCCCGGTTATCGTAAACTCATGATTAAAGATACCAACGGTCCAATAGCGGTATATGCTCTTAATACTGAACGCATCATTGCTGATTATCAGGCAGAAATTAAGAATGCCGGAAACGTCACGCTTTATTATTATAAATCAGAAGCCGGAATTATCGGGAAGAAACAAAATACACTTACCCCCCTGATTAAAATCAGCAATGCAGATAATATTGCAATTTATAATATGAGCGGTAATGTTACATTAACCTCGCAAAAGAGCATCTTTACCATTGAAAATTCAAAGAATATAAAAATAAGCTGTGCCCGTTCTTTCAGGCCGTCTTCCGATTATCATTTAATTACTCTTGACGGTAATCCGGTTATTCCCGGAGATGTCAGTTGTTCGTTTTTTAATAAATGATAATTGTTTAAAATTTATTTTTAATTGAATTTACCGTTAGAAGACGGTANNGCGTAGTCTCTTACAAATAAATTTTTCAGGGAGTATATATGATTAAAATTATCTTGTCATTTTTCATTTTTTTATCTTGGCTTAATTCCCAACCTGCTGATCTTTCGCCTCTTATTCATCCGCCTATCATGTCTCCGGTTCCCGATGGCGTGAAACAGGAAATTCCGCCTGAGCTGGGCAATAAAAAACTGGCAGCTATGGGAGTGCTTGATGTAACAGCAGCGCCTTTTTTTGCCGACTCTACCGGAAAAAAAGATTCTACCCGGGCGCTGCAGCAGGCCATAGATACAGCGCGCGATGCCCAGATGATCTGTTACTTTCCGCCCGGAAAATATACGGTATCAGATACCCTGCTTTGCGTACACGGTATTCATTTGCGCAGTCATAAGAAAGCAGCTATCCAGTTTAAAAATATGCCGGTCGTACTGCAAGGCGCATCACACTGGAACGGGCAAAAAACAGATCGCCCCAAAATTATACTGGCACCCCGCTCTGCAGGTTTTTCTGATCCGGCCGGCCGCAAGTATGTTATTGAATACCGTATATACAATATTAAAAATAAATTTGAAGTAGACACCAACCAATCAGCCTGGTCCATGTTAATGCGCGATATGATCATCAATCTTGATCTGGAAATCGGCGAAGGAAATCCAGGGGCAGTAGGTGTTCTTATGCGCTCGGTGGAAGGCGCTGCTATCCAGGATTTTTCTATAGATGCCACGCACGGGTTTATCGGAATTGAAGGTTCTGCTGCCAACGGCGGAAGCTGGGCCAATATTAAAATTACCGGAGGTGTAATAGGCCTTGATATGTCGGGCTGGTCTGCGCCTACTCCTACCATGGAAGGGATCACTCTGATTGATCAGCAGACCCCCATACTGATAGCCTGCCGGGGAAGCCTCGCAGCTGCCGGCCTTGATATACGCACGAAAAGCAAAGGCCCGCTTATTGTGCAGAAAAACGCCAGCGCCCCTTTTGACAGCACTATGAATATTATTGACAGCCGTATTGTATGCGAAAGCCCGGGAACAGTTGTTTTCGGCAAACCGGTGCGCAGTATATATCTCAATAATGTTTTTGTGTATAATGCCGGGGAAATAGTTTCAGAAACACTTCCAGGTAAAAGTCAGGCATGGATTAAAATCAGCGAATTTGCCCTGGGTAATGAAGTAAAATCCGGAGAAAATATTTTTACAGCGCCTGTGTATATTAATTCAGAAAAAAGAGCATCATTCCCTCCTGCTGTTTCCGCAGCAGAACCTCCGGCCGATTTGTGCTCCCGCCATTTATGGAATGAAAACTTTCCGCTCTGGGATCATCCATCAGCGGTAAATATAAAAAATCCTCCCTATAATGCCAAAGGCAACAGCATGAGCGATGATACGGCTGCTATTCAGAAAGCGGTTGATGAAAACGAAATGATTTTAATCCCCAAAGGTTATTTCCGTGTAAGTAAAACCATTAAACTTAAGCCGAACAGCAAATTAATCGGCATAGCTCATTTTTTTTCGGTATTAACGGTGCGCGATCCGGCCGGACATTTCGGGAATGAAGCAAGTCCGCAGCCGGTAATTGAAACCGCTGATGATAAAAATGCCGAAACTTTTCTTTCTTTTGTTTATTTAATGGTGCCGGAAGAACTGCCTGCTTCATCGGAATGTAAAAACCATCCGGTGTATGCGCTTAAATGGATGTGCGGCAAAAAATCGGTTTTCCGGAATGTGCTGGTAGAGCCGGAACGCATCTACGGATTCATCGGAAGTAAAGAACATAAATCAGCGGTTTTCCATCATCCGCAGGTTTTAATATCCGGAAACGGCGGAGGCAAATGGTATAATTATCATACTTCCCACGGCTGGAAGGAAGAAACCCCGGAAAGTCTCTGTATAAAAATAGAAAATACCTCCGAGCCGCTTTTTTTCTATAATTTTGAACCGCAGATTTCTCTGGCAAAGGCCCTGGCAGAAATAAAAAATTCCCGCAATATAACTTTTCTGGGATGCAAAACCGAATTAACCGGAACCTTTATGCGCGTTAATAATTCTGAAAATATCCGGATATTCGGGCACGGCGGAGTAGGTACCGGCGATAAAGACAAACCGCTTTATGTTTTTGAAGACACGGAAAACTTTATTATAACGACAATTTCCGAACAGATAAATATTAACCCTGATAAAGCTTTTTACGGAAACCAGTATTTTATGCGTAATTTTTCCATATATTCTCCTCTTGCCGAAATAAGGAAGGGTAAACTGCTGGAAATACCTTCAGCAGAAAGACCGGTAATGTATAAACGGGGGAATCCGTCCGATTAACGAAAGAAATCTCCAATGAGTAACAAGCCCAATATACTAATAATTCTTACAGATAAGCATGCCGCTCATCTTACCGGCTGTTACGGAAACAGTATTGTCCGCACACCGAACCTTGACCGGCTGGCGCAGGAAGGAAGCCTTTTTACAAGATGTTACACGGCTTCTCCGGTGTGCGTTCCGGCGCGCATGAGTTTTATGACTTCACGCCTGCCTTCTTCAAACCAGGTTTACAATAATATTCATATTTTATCATCGGCAATTCCCTGCTGGACACATGTATTAGGCGCTGCAGGATATGAAACCTGCCTTGCAGGCAGAATGCATTTTGTGGGTCCTGATCAGCGCCATGGATTTATGAGGCGGGTATATGGCGAATGGCATGCCCGTTATCCGGGTACGCCGGAAAATGGGGAACCGCGTTTCAATTTTTTCCCGCCATCCACGCAGACCAGCGGGAGATCTTCGCTGGAATATTCGGGAACCGGAACCACGAGTTATCAGTGGTTTGATAACCGGGTAACAGAAGCCGCCTGTTCATATCTGTCGGAAAAAAAAGGAAGTAAAAAGCCCTTTGCTCTTGTTGCCGGGTATCTTCTGCCCCATTGTCCTTATATTGCTCCGCCGGATCTTTTTTCCTATTATTTTAAGCGCACCAATCTGCCGGTATCAGAAGCAAATATGCCCAGGGGAATATCAAAAACCAGAAAAAGACTTGGTATAGCAGACTGGGCGCAATATGAAGCAGCGGCTAAAACTTCACTTGCCGCCTATTATGCCTTATGCGAATATATGGACCGGCAGACAGGAATATTATTATCTGCTCTGGAAAAAAACGGCCTTTCCGAAAACACGCTGGTAATATACACTTCTGATCATGGAGACATGGCAGCAGAACACGGACTTTTCTGGAAAAGTGTTTTCTATGAAGAAGCCGTCAAAGTTCCTCTTATTATGCGTCAGCCGGATGTAATACCAGCCGGAAGAGTTAATCATAATTTGTGCAGTCTGCTAGATATCGGGCCTTCAGTAATAGAGGCTTGTGAAGTAATTGATAAACGCCCCAGTCTTGATGGAATTTCTTTCTGGCCGTCTGCCTGCGGAAAAACAAAAGAGCCGGCGCGCAAGGAATGTTTTAGCGAAATAGTGGAGCGCTGCCCCAGGCAGAATAAAAGTACTCTTCAGGTTCCTGCCTGTATGCTTATAGAGGGCAATTATAAAATATGGGTAGAGTATGAACACGGGCAGGAAACCGATCGGGCGCTTTTTAATTTGCATGACGATCCGCGGGAAAAAAATAATTTGTCCGGGAAAGGTCTTGATGAAGAAAAAATTTTGTATGATAAAATCATGCAGAAGTGGAATCCGGGTCAGGCAGCCCGGATTTCTTCCGAACTTGAACAGTCGTTTTATCTGCTGGCAGCCTTCGGAGAAAAGGCAGGTTTTGCAAATGAAGACCTTATAGAAAATCCGCCGGCTGTTCTGGAAGCGGATTTTAAAAAAAATGATGAAAATGATTTGTGAATTATCAAAAATTATAATATGTAATCTGCGGGTATTCGTCAGAATAAAACAGGTATTTTATAAATACCGCAAAGAAGATATAATCAATGATATTCTAATTGAAAGGATAAAAAATGAATCAGGATATTCGCTGGTTACAGAGATTTAACAATTTCAAACGGGCATTTGCACTTTTGAGGGAAGTCATTGAATCGACTGATGATATTTGCGCCCTGGAAGCAATTGTTAAAGAAGGTATTATTCAGCGATTTGAATATACATTTGAGCTTGCATGGAAAACCCTCAAAGATAAAATGCTGGCTGACGGATTGCAGATTGAGAAAATTTCACCTAAATATGTTTTTAAAACCGCCTTTCAAAGCAAGTACATTGATGATATAGAAATCTGGATGGATATGGCAAATGATCGCAATTTAATGAGCCATACCTATGATTTTTCAAAATTTGATGAAATATTGGTAAAGCTGAAACAAATATATTATCCTCGCCTTGAAAACCTGTTCATGTATTTTCTCAAGGAGCAGGTAAATTGAATTTTGGTTTTACCGACAGACAAAAAAATCTGTTAAAGCATATTTTGTCAAAGTATATCGGCTCCGGAGCCGTTATTGTTTATGGCTCAAGGGCAAACGGTAAATATACGGAAAGAAGCGATGTTGATCTTGTAATCAGGGGATGCAATGAAAACAGCGAAAGGCTTCTGCTGTCAATAAAAGATGAAATTGATGAATCGGATTTTCCTTTTCTGGTTGATATACAGTATTATGAAAGTATAAAAAATCCAGAATTGATTAATCATATCAATCATGTCGGTAAAATTATTTTTGAATGCGGTAAAGCGCACTGAGGATTGGAATTCCTGCGGCAACGACG
>DNNS01000398.1 GCA_003497555.1 Spirochaetia bacterium | reverse complement strand
TCCTGTAAAATGATCGCGGAAAAGCAGTACTGCCTCCTGATCATTTTTGGGCTCAAGCCCCTTGGTAATAAGCAGCGAGTTAGCCGCTGAGGCAACGGCGTTTTTAATCAGTTGATTCCGTTTATCCGTATCCGCAGACAGGCTCTCCCTGATAAATTTTTTACTTTCATCTATATAATAATCAATCAAATCAAAAAGCCCGGCTGCGCATTCTCCCTCCAGTTTTTCGCTGATTGAAAATTCCCTGTTGTCCAGCCAGTCAAAATAAAATGATTTATCCTGTTTATAATCCGGTATTGTTTCATATTTTTTCAGAAGATCACAAAAAACACTTAGGCCCAGACGGCTGACAAAACTGCTGAAATTTTCTCCCGGTTTTTTTGCATCCGCGGTTTTCTGCAGAATTTCCGAAAGCAGCGCCGGAACGTTTTTGGCCGGAATACTGCCGATTTTGGTTCCAAACCGGGAATTATCTTCCGCGATATTTCCGCCGATCATTACATGATACATGGGAACCGATTTTCCGTCATGTCTTTTGGCAGCTCCGAAAAATCCGATACTGCCGATCAGATGCTGACCGCAGGCATTGGGACAGCCGGAAATTTTAATGGATATATCATCAAGGTATCCGGAGGTATCTGTAAATTGTTCCAGGCTGCTTCTTGCCGACAGCAGTAAATTCCGGGAAAGGCAAAGCCCCAGCCGGCAGGTACTGGCGCCGGCGCAGGCTGTTATTCTGTCGGAAATTTTTTTGCATCCGGTTTTAAATCCTTTCCTCTGCAGGGTTTGTTCAAGCTGTCCGAGTTTTTCCGGGGGGAGGTTGTAAATAATAATATTCTGGTTCTGCCCGGTCCTGAGAATACGTTCCCCGCAGGGTATCAGGATGGAAGCAAGTTCAGCCGCCTCTGTCATGGAAATGTCTCCCAGCAGCAGCGGTATTTCCAGAAAATTTTTACTCTGCAGCGGAATTTCATTAATCAGCAGCGGCGCATAATTTTTATTTTTTACTTCTATATATTCAGTGCTGAATTTTTCCCTGAAAAGCGCATCTCCTGAATCCTGATATAAAAATCTCAGTCTGGCATGATGCCTGTCCTTTCTGTTTCCGTATTTATCAAAAATATTTTTAACCGCTCTGGTTATATTATAAACTTGATCCTCTCCGGCAAAATCAAGCAGTTTTATGCCGATTTGCGGTTTAATGCCCATTCCTCCGGCTGCGTATACACTGAAGCCTCTGCGGCCGTCTTTCATTTTGGCAATGAATCCGAGATCATTGACACTCGCAAGCCCGGTATCGCGATGACTGCCGGAAAAAGCGATTTTAAATTTACGCGGTAATGTCCAGGAATCCGGTTCCGCAATCAGCCTGCTGGTAAGAGCCTGTATATAGGGAGTAATATCAAAAACTTCATCAGGGTCATATCCTGCATCCGGGCTGCCGGTAATATTACGCACTGTATTGCCGCCGCCGCCCCTGGTACTCAGTCCGATTTTTTGAAGTTCCCGGTATATGGAAACGGTATCTGCAGCCGATACGGAGTGAATCTGCATATCCTGTCTGGTAGTAATATGCAGGGGAGCAGCAGTGTATTTACCGGCAATTTCTGCAATATTCGCCAGCTGCCGCGGTGTAATGTTTCCTCCGGGCAGGCGTATACGCATCATGTAAGTATCGTTTTTTCGCTGTTCATAAATTCCCATGGGCACACGAAAGGCTTTAAATCTGTTTTTGTCTATCGCGCCGGATAAATAATTGTTTACCAGCTTTTCATAATTTTCAATATCGGTATTCAATGATTCCGGAAGATCGTAAAATGTCATTATTCCTCCTGTGATTTTCAGCGTATTATGATATTAATTTCCATGATTACAGATTGATCGCCTATTTTAAACGCTCCCAGTCTGTTTTCAGATACGGAATAAATTATATAAATAATATTTTTATCAGCCGCAAGTTTTATATCTTCATCGCTCATTTTTGCCGGCGAGGCCGGATGTGAATGATAAACCGCGATGAGTTCCTGCCCGTTTTTTCTTGCTGCCCTGGCGGCGGCAAATTGTTCATGCGGATCAAAAGAAAAATGTTCAGGACTGTGATCGCAGTTGGTCATGGGAATTATGTCGGTAATTGTATCGTCTTGCCCGGCAAGGTAGCCGCAGGCTTCATCAGGCAATTCTCTTTCCGCTGCTTCCCTGATTTTATCATAGATTTGCTGTGGTAAAAAAATCGTTTTGTTGTTATATTCTGTCATAATACTGCTCCGGATTTAAAAAATTATTTTTCTATTATAACCCTGAAAATATCATTTTCAACATTATCAATGGATTTAACTATATAACCCTGCTCCGCGGCTGTTTTGGGTACATTATCAAGCGGCTCACCGCGGGTGAGCAGCACTTCGAGACAGTCGCCTTTACTAATTTTCTCCAGAGCCAGTTTGGTTTTTACAAAAGTCATGGGGCAATGTTCCCTGGTTATATCAAGTCTGATTGTGTTCATAATTTCTCCCTGATAAATAGCCTTTCGGAACCTAAGCCATCTACGTCGTTGCCGCAGG
>DNNS01000522.1 GCA_003497555.1 Spirochaetia bacterium | reverse complement strand
AAAACTCTGCGGGCTCTGCGCCCCCTGCGCGAACACAAAATTTAATTTATACTCGCACCTTGACTCGTTTTTCGGCAGAAGTGCAGCGATTTTACCCCTAAAAGCAGTGTTATTGCCGGCTTTGCCACTGGCAAATGCTTGGCATAATCTTGCTGAAAGGGCATACTAAAGCCCTGACATTGTCAATGCTTTGTGGTATAATTCACAGTAATGCGTCTGACGAATTATACGGTAAAAGGCCGATGCCCGTAAAAAACTATCTGGCCGGGAAAAAATCGATTAAAAAAATTATTCGGAACAGCGGTGAATTGTTAACGCCGATTATCTGTGATATTATATTTAATCGGCATATCCGGAGACCTTCCATAAATATTCTTAATTCCGGCAGGTGGATTTCAAACCTTCCCGAACACGGCGTAATTGAGGTGCCAGCATACGCGGACAATGCCGGGATACATCCTGAAAAAGTCGGATCAATACCGGAAATATGGGCTGCGTATATCAGAACCCAGTATTCCATTCATTACTATTTAACAGAGGCTTTAAAAACCGGCAGAAAAAAATTTCTTTTACAGGCGCTGCTCCTTGACCCGGTAATTAATGATTGTGTTAAAGCGGAAAAAATGCTGAATGAAATGCTTGATATCCAAAAAGATTTTTTGCCCCAGTTCAGGTGACAGTTTGCATAAAACGTGGTTTCTCGGTAAATCGGAAAAATAACAACTATTATAATACAACTGCCCGGAGGAAAATAAAATGAAAAGTATTACCAATCAACTTGCCGCATACAAAATAATTATCACGGTTATTTTTATTTCCCTGATTCAGATTGCAGCAGGTACAACGGTTTATGTATACCGTATAGACGGGAAAGCTGTTGACGAACTGTTTCTTGTTTCCGCTTTGCAGGGAATAGTCAACCGGAAAGGCCCTAGACTTTTTCTCTACGCGAAAGCCGGAAACCATCAGCATCTTTTACCTGATTACTCCGACAGATGGATAGAATATTATAAAGCCTGCAAGGACTTGCAGTTTGAACCGATTGAAGGCCTGGATGATCTGATAAATAAATTCAGGAGTGAAATTAATGGTCTGGTAATTCATGATCCGGAAAATGACGCCACCACCTGTCTGGCAATGACTGCAGCCGGACTGGATAATCTTCTGCCGGTCACATCATCAATGCAAGCCTTGAAAAGTTTCCAGGGGCTGCCGGTAAAATACAATTTCAGTGAAAAATGGAGTAAACGCGAAAAACTTGCGGCTTATGAATGGGCGCTGGAAAATCTGATGCCGCGCTGCAGCAAAAAAATTGCCTGCAGTGTCGGCAATAATATTAAATCCGGCGATTATGTTGTGATGAAAAAAGGTTTTTTTTTCCGGCTTAGTTACCGTGCAGCAGACGGCGAAATCCAAACCATAGGGAAAATTCTAAAGGCCCTGGACGCACCGGCAGCCGTTTACGGATGGGGAGAGCCGACCGAACACGAATTCATGCATGTTGTATCGCAATCCGGAAATTTCACCATGGGATTGATTCAGCCCGGACTGAGTTTTCACGCGCAGGTGCCAGCCAAAACGCAATTCTCGCAGCTTCGCCATTTAAAGACCGGCGAAACCAATCCGGAAAAAAAATACTATATTGCTTTTCTGACAGCAGAGGGCGATACCCCCAAAGCCGCATTATCTTTTATAGGCGGACAATGGCTGGATGGAAACCGGGGTTCCATACCTGTCAACTGGGGTATGAACCCGTTGATCGCAAGCGAGTTTCCCGCGCTCTATGAATATTACATTGATTCTGCAAAACCGAACGATTACTTTTTCAGCGCCTGCTCCGGCGCCGGATACCTGTACACTGCCTATGTGCCTGATATTTCTAAATTTGCCGCTCATACCGACAGACACTTGCGAATCGCCGATCTCCGCTATCAGGATATTTGGTCATTTCTTGGCGAATACCGCATAACTGATGAAAAAAGTCTTGCAGTTACCGGCCATTACCTGAAAAATTCTTCATTTATAAAGGGTGTATTATATTGTTTTCATGATCTCAAATTTCCCAATATTATGTTTATGAATGGGGAAACGCCGGTGTGCGCCAGCGGTCTGAGTTATTGGCAGAAAAATACAGCTCTGGAACTTAAAACCGATATTGAAAAAACAGTAGAAAACATAGCGCCGCCATATTTTCTTTTTATCTATCTTGGTCTGGACGCAGGACATGCCGATGACTTTAAAAAGGGCGGATTTGTTGCCAGAGAAATTCCGACTTTTTTAAACAAAACCGCAGCCTTGCTGGACAGCGATAAATTTAAAATAGTAAACCTGGATGATTTTTTCAACCTGATGAAATTTTCCGGAAAATGCTCGTTTATTATTGATAATAAAGTCTATACGGCCGGAGACACGGCGAATCTTGAATTAATTATCCGTAACTTTAATTCGAATACAGTCCGCGGTTCTGCAGTTGCAGTCATGGCCCCTGAAGGATGGAAACCGCACACGGTAAACCCTTCTGTCTTTACCGACATACCGCCGGGGGGATACGCTTCGGTAAA
>DNNS01000073.1 GCA_003497555.1 Spirochaetia bacterium | reverse complement strand
TAAATAAATTTTCCAGGGAGAAATAATTTTTTTTGCACCATTTATTGTCCATTTACGTATATTTCTGTATATATGCAGGATAATGCCCAAATTTTAATAAAAAACACATGTAATCAGAAAGATTACACTGACAAGAGGCATAAATATTCGCTTGCAGTTATAATATTAATTTATTCTTTTAGTCTGCTTAATTCTGAAATTGTATTAAAAAATCGCGCATTAGAGGTTATAATGGACGAAATGAGCGGGAGATTTACAATTATCAGTAAAAACGGTAATCCTGAAATAACCAGTGACAACGATATCAAAATTCTGCAAAATACCGTCTGGCCTCCTACCAGTTTTACCCGCGTAATGTTAGATAAAAAAATACATAATTTCGGCAGTACTGCAGGTAAAAAATTATTCAGCAGTGTGCAGAGTAATTCGCTGATTTATGCCTGGACATTTAAAAAAATCGATTTTATCCAGCAAATCAATTTATCTGAAAAACCGGGCGTTGTGATAACTTATATTATAAAAAACAACGGTAAAACAACTGCCGATACCGGAATAAAGCTTTGCCTTGATCTGGCATCAGACAGAAATTCTGTTTTTTTTAAAACCAATCTCGATCGGCTTCCGGCTAAAAGCGTTCATTCCGGTCTGAACACATGGTATTATACGGATTCTGCCGAAAAACCCTCTGTATTTATTAAATTTTTTCTTCCTGTTCCTGAAAACCAAAAATCCTGTAAAATTCAGTTTGACGAATGGCATAATTTCAGTAAATATGACTGGGATTTTGATCCTGATTTTACAGAATCTGAAAATAAAGATACGGCGCTTGGAGTATACTGGAACCATACAATAAACTCCGGAGAAACCTGCAAAAACGAATTTACTTTTTTGCTTGACAACCTACGCCTTGGCAAATATCTGCTGGCTGTGAAAGATATTGAATATAATAAAGATACCCAAAGCCTGAATTTCAGTATTCATAATAATTCCCTGCAGGAATTATCCGATATTCCCATAGAGCTGTCTGCTGAAACCGGCATTACGTTAAAAGATCATTCTTTCTTTATAAAACGCCTTCCTTCAGGGGGAAATATCCGCTTCGCCGCTCTTATAAATCCGTTATTCGGCAATACCCGCGAAATTTCCATTACATTCACTGCCAAGCCGCATGATCTGCATCATAGTGAAAAGATCAAAATAACCGGGCATCAGCCCCGGCCCAAGATAAATCTTGATAATTTTTCCGGAGAAATTCCGCTATTTTTTAATATTTCCCTTCAGAATATACCGGGCCCCGCTTCTGCCTGTATAATAATTACCTCCGAACTTGGCGACCAACATACAATCAACCTGGACGCCGGCCTGTTCCGGGAATCGTCCTGCAGATATGAATGGAACGGTAAAGATGCAGCAGAAAATTTATTTACGGTTCAGGGATTAACATATACTTATGTACTTCAGGCAGCAGATCTTACCGGTTCGGTATATTCCTCTGCGGAAGAACAATTTTTAATTCCAGTCAGGCCGGTTGAAAATGAAAAACAGATTGTTTATACTTTTTCCGATATTCAGTTTGATCACGGAAGTTCGGTTCTCAAGGCAGGAGCATACCGGATGCTTGATGCGGTAGTTGCCCGTATCGGCGAATATCCCGGAAAAAAATACATAATCAGAGGGCATACGGATAATACGGGCAATAAAAATTTTAATAATTATCTTTCCCTGCAGCGCGCAAACAGTGTCAGCCAGTATCTGCAGTCAAAAAGCGGCCTGGGCGGCAGTGCCTTTACCGTTCAGGGCTGCGGAGATCAATTCCCGGCAGCAGACAACAGCACAGCGCAGGGGCAGATGAAAAACCGGCGTGTGGAGGTCATCATTGAAAAATAATTTCTGGATTATATTTTTTACAATATATTTTTTTTCTTTCCTTTTTTCTTCGGAATTTCTTGCCATCCAGCCTGATTCGCGCTGCCGGGGCATGGGCTGCGTTAATAACGGCATAGCCGAAGGCGCAGAAGGCCTTAATCTGAATCCCTGCGGAATTCTTTTTACGGATAATATTGATTTTACTTTCAGCCATCTGCGCTGGTCGTATTCCGGTTATTCATTAAGTGATGAATACGCGCCTATGTACGAATATGCCGGGCTGGTAAAAAAAATCAGACGCGCTGCTATCGGCCTGAATTTTTCGCATTTTCATCATCCGACTTTTTCCAGTGACGGTGCTGATTATTCCATTTTTGACGGATTTTCCTCGCTTGTCTTAGCGGCAGATCTCTATATTTTTCAAATCGGCATTAGACCGAAAATTGTCTGGAAGGTAATAGGCGATTACAGCGGCATTGCCTTTTCCTTTGACGCCGGCCTCTCCAGAGCCTTTAATTTTCTCAAACTTTATAAAAGCACAGAGCCGAATTTCCGCCTGGGACTTTCGGTAAATAATGCCGGCACCGGTTTAGTGCTGATTTCCGAAAAAGAAGAACAGCCTTTTAATATTCAGGCCGGGTATGGATATTATTTTTTCGCCAACCGGTTTTTAAAGGCATTATTTGCCAATGATTATAAATTTTTTCTTGCGGACAACTCCTATTACCGGCATTTTGATATTAATTGCGGGCTGGAAATCAGGTTTTTCAGCGTATTAGCCGTTAATGCCGGTTATATTTACAGCATGCCTCTTTCGGGCAGCGGATTTTCAGCAACTCATCAGGTTTCTGCAGGCGGCAGTATTAATATTAAAATCCGGGGTGTAAATTTCAGTATTATGTATTCTGTCCTTGCCGGTATTCCCATGGATCGTTATTATTCGCATGCTTTTTCTGTGGTATTTAAAAAACTGAATTTTCAGCAGCATACGGTAAAATAAAAATTCGGCACTTTTAACCAATGGAAAACGTCATATTAAGTAAAGAGCAGATAAACAGTGAACTATCAAAAACCAAAAATAAATCAGTCCCCCAAAATTCCGACATCCAAAAACTCTATACAAAACACAGCAGCGAGATTTACGCATACATTTTATCCTTCTTTCCCCGCGACCGTTTTACTGCTGACGATATTATCCAGGAAGTTTTCCTTAAAGCCCTTGCGCATCTGCACACCCTCAGAGATTCCGGCAAGGCCAGAGCCTGGCTGTACCGTATTACCGCAAATAAATGCATCGATTATCTGCGCAGGCAAAAAACAGCGCGTAGACAAAGTGAAAATACCGCAGTTTTCGGCCAATCAACTCGCAGCATCGAAGAAGACACACAGCAAAAAGAACTGGAGTGTATTGTGAATAATGCCGTACTCTCGCTGCCTGATTTTTTACGCACGGTTTTTATGCTGCGTGAATACCAGAATCTGGAGTACAGCGAAATCGCTGTAATGACCGATACCAGTCTTTCCAGGGTAAAAAAAGCCATGATCAGGGCAGTGCGGCAATTATCTCATAATCTTAAAAATAACAATATCGGCAGGGAAATTTTAAAATGAAAAAACCGGTCTGCACTGAAGAAAATGCCATACGTTTTATATATAATCTCATGAATAAAGCAGAACAGGGCGAGTATCAGAATCATTACGCATCATGTACAATATGCAGTAATTTCATCCATAAAATAAAAACATTAAAAAAAATAACCGGCCGGGTTAAAACGCCTAATCTCCAGGCTCCGGTATTAAGGGAGGCAATATCTTTACCGGGCGCTTCTTCGTTTTTTCATAAATTTCCGGTAAATTTACCAGCGTTACTTGTGTCCATACGGGCAGATCGTAATTTTTCCCGCGCTGCCGTCTCCGTTGCGGCT
>DNNS01000687.1 GCA_003497555.1 Spirochaetia bacterium | reverse complement strand
TTTAAGTTTTGATTTTTAATTGTTTTTCAATTATAATGATATCAGGTATGAAAAAACACTGTTTAAACGATATACGGGAAGATAGAAAAAAGACCAAGCGAAATCATATAATTGAGTTGTTCCGGCTGAAGCAAAAATTATCAAAAATTGAAGTACGCAGGCTGTCCGGTTATTCCCTGAGTACTATTATATCTGTTTTTAATTATTTAATAAATGCCAAAATTATCATACCTGCAGGTATAGAAGAAAAAAATATTCCGGGACGCAAATGCACTTATTACCGCCTGGCCCGGGAAAAATTTTTGTACCTGGGGATTACATTTGTACAAACAGAAATGCTGAGCGTGCTCGTCAGTCTGAGCGGCGACATTATTTCTTCCCGGCATGATGATATACCTCTGAAGATTAATCAGGAATCATTTTTAAAACTGATGTCCCGGCATCTTGAAAAGATGGCAGGAGAAAATAGCAGACTGCTTGTGAATATTCAAAATATCGGTTTTGCCATGCCGGGACGTATTGAAAACGGCCTTTTAGTCGCCTATTCGTTTATGCCGTTTTTAAAAAATGTTGATTTTACAGATCTGGCAAAGCGGATTTTTCCCAAAAAACGTATTTATCTTGATAACAATATCAGTTCTTTTTTATCTTATTTTCTGTCTGACAGGCAATTGACCGGTAAATATCCAAAAGTTATCGTATTGTCACTGCGTACCGGGCCGGCCATGGGATTTATTTATCAGGGCAGAATTGTAACCGAGTACGGTGAAATCGGGCATTGCAGCGCGGGCCGTGAAGCAAGGCCTTGTGTTTGCGGCAGAAAAGATTGTCTTGATACCTATCTTTCGCATCATGCCCTTACCCGGGATATTCAAAATATCTGCCCGGGCGGCAGAACAACAGAACAATCTGATGAAGAAAATATCCCCTTTAAAGAAATAGTTAACCTTTATAATACCGTACCCGCTGTTAAAAAGCTGCTGGATTTACGGTTTGGTCAGCTGGGTAATGTACTGCTTGATGTGATAAATATTCTTAATCCTGATCTTGTTATATTATCAGGCGAACTTTTCGGATGCTTTTCAGATCCGGCTGCCGGTATGAGGCATTTGATTGAAAGCGAACAGCGGGATACCGGTATTATTGCAAATTTTAAAAAGGCGGAATTAATATATAAAAATCTTCCGGCCGATACTGCAGCTTTGGGTATATGCTACAGAATGATCAAAGAAGACTTCGATTACAGAAAAGAGATTTTTTAATATTTATAAAATACCGCCTGTTAAAAAGGGCTGCCTTTTAATTTTTCCGGTTTTTAATCTTTATTTAACATAAAACCGTAAGGCTGTTCATGCGCTGCTTTTTATTTTTTTATTTTGAAATATATTATCCGGCAAAAGATCGTATAAAAACAACAGAAATAAATTCTCGCGGAGAGAGAGAAAGTATAAACCCATTGGCAGGCATTTTTTTGCAGATTTACTCTAATCATATACCAAAGAAAAAAAATCGCATCCACCTTGACAATCATGAGTTTATGGATTATAATTAAATCGATAACGATATAAAATGAAAAAAAATCAAGATGCTGATATGCGCTACAGTGCCTCGAAAATCATAATTCCCGGATCGCCTGCAGTCTGCGGAGATCTGATCATTGAAGGTGGAAGAATAACGCGGATTGTTAAAAAAACGATTGGCCATAATGCTTTTGCCTATGCCGTTCCCGGTTTTATTGACATTCATAATCACGGAGGTTTTGGAATTGATATAAACAATAATGCAGATGAAAAAACCATAGATGAGCTTTGCGGATTGTATCTTAAAAAAGGCACTACTTCATTAATGCTCAGCACTACTACTGCGCCTCTTGATAAGCTAAAAGGCATTCTGGAATGCGGCAGAAGAATGCTTTCCGGAAATACCGATAAATCCAGAATGGGCGAGGCGGCTCATTTGTTGGGATTTCATCTGGAAGGCCCCTGGATCAGCGCAAAAAATGCCGGGGCTCAGCCAATTGAATATATCATTGAGCCTGATGAAAATTCAAGAAAATTTATCATTGATCATAAAGATATTATCCGCATGGCAACCATATCCTGCCATACGGAAAAACACCGGAAATTTGCCTCGTTTTTAAAAGCAAACGGAATCATTGCCGCCTGCGGGCATGATACAACATGCGATACTGATGCTGAAAAGGCTTTTACAGCCGGAATTGATCATATTACGCATATTTTTTCCAATTCCGCTTCCTTTCAGCGCATTAACGGTTTCAAGCATCTTGGCTCCCTGGAAATGGCCCTTATGACTCCGGGCATTAAAGTAGAAGTTATTGCTGACAACCGGCATATTACCAGGCATTTCTGGAATTTTATTACACACAATAAAGCATTTGAAGATATTATCGTTGTAAGCGACGCCAGTCCTGCAGCCTGTATTAATGCTCAAAAAAGCACCATGGGCGGGAAAAATATAATTATCGATCAGGGAGTTGCCTGGCAGGAAGATAAATCCGGTTTTGCCGGCAGTATCAGCACCATGCATGATATCTTCAAAATCCTGGCAGGGGAATGGAATGTGCCTGTGGAAAAAGCAGCCTGTTTATGCGCAGGCAATCAGGCAGCAAGACTGGGAATAGATCATTTTACCGGGAGTCTTGTGCCCGGTAAAATTGCCGATATTCTGTTTCTTGATGAGAATCTGGCAATAAAAAAAATATTAAAATCAGGCAGGGAAGTGAATCTGTCCTGAATTAAAAACGGAGGCTTTATGAATTATTTTAAAGATTACATGATGGTGGAAAAAAAAGATTTTAAAAACCGAAAGCCGGGTGTTGACTGGATAATCTTCCCCGATGCCGAAAAACAAAACCGTCATTTTGCCGAACTGATGACGAATCGCATCAGCGAGGCAAACAAACAGAATAAAAATTTTGCCGTAGTTCTGCCTACCGGGCCGATTGATTATCAGCCGTTTGTAGACCTGATAAATAAAAAGAAAATCAGCATGAAAAACACCTATATTTTCATGATGGATGAATATTGTGCTGATGAAAAAAACCTGATTGATGAAAACCATCCTCTGTCTTTTCGGAAATTTATACGCTCCCTGCTTTATTCCGGGGTTAAAGAACCGCTGCGTATACCCTATGAACAGCTGATGTTTCCGGATCCGGCAAATCCTGCCGGTTATGGAAATAAAATACAGGAGGTTGGGGGGCTTGATATAACCTTTGGCGGATTTGGAGTAAACGGCCATCTGGCTTTTAATGATCCGCCGGAAGATCCTGCTTTGTGCACAGAGGAAAATGTAAAAAACAGTGTTACCCGTGTTTTGAGTATCTCGCGGGAAACCGTAACCCAGAATGCAATCGGAGGAACACGCGGACTGCTGGAACTTGTGCCTCCGCTGGCCATTACTATCGGTATGAAAGAAATGCTTGCCTCGCGGGAAATACACCTGTACATGATTCGCAAATGGCATTCCGGTATTTTACGCCGCTGTCTCTTTGGTACTGTTGATCCGAAAGTACCGGGCTCCTATGTGCAGCAGCATCCTAAGGTGACAGTCTGTATGCCGGAATATGTAGCCGAGCTTCCGATGGTGGTGGTAACACTGGATATTTGAGAAAAAAAGAATACGAAATTTCAAAATGGGAAAGATTATGATAAAAAAAGCGGATCTTGTCCATCGCAGATTATTGNNTTACTGTACTTTAATGTTCCCGGCAGAAAATCTGATTATAAACCCAAATCTTGATGAAACCAAAAACGGCAAGACTCCGTCTGAATGGAATGCATCTTTTTATAAGGAGTTTCAATCTGCCGGCCGTTTTGAGTATAGAAAAATCGATGGACAGGATTATTTTTTTTGCATCGGAGAAGAAGATAAAACCGGGGCACAGGTTTTTACAGCGCCCATTAATGTGGAAACAAAAGCGGTTTATATATTTGATCTGGAATATTATGCTTCGGGCGATATTTATTGATTATTCCAGGAAATTCGGTTTAATTCCTGTCGGAGAAATATTATCCAATGGTACTGTACTGACTGCATCGCTTAACGGCACCTGGCAGGCGCTGCCGGTTTTTTTTAAAAAAGACACGCCGCAAAAATGGGTTCCGTTTCAGGTGCCGCAAAAATGGAATTTGAATGTCTGGAATGAATGTGATGAAGCCTGGTTTGTTCGTCCCTTTCTTATTCCTGACGCTTTCAGTAATAAAAATCTGTTTGCGGAATTTGATTGTGTTCTGATAAAAGCCGAGGTGTTTATAAACGGCCAATTTGCCGTAGAACATACCGGTTTTAATTCTGCTTTTGATGTGGATATTACAAAATATACTCATGCCGGTAAAACCAATTATCTGCAGGTATTGATTAAAGGCAATAAAAGATTCATAAACGATAACAATGGATATTTAAGAATGTTATATGATCTGAAAGAAAAAACCGGGAAAGTCGGAGGTATACCGCTTCCGGTACGACTCGCAGCCAGAGGGAAAATAAATGTAAAAGAAACAATTATAACACCATCGGTTCGCGAAAAAAAAATATCCGGAGAAATAGTTTTACGCAGCAGCGGAGAAAAACCTGCAGGTTCGAGATGCGAACTTGATATAATCCCCCGGAATAGCGGGGAAAAAACTATTTTTTCCATTGGAGAATACAAACTGCTTTTTACTAATGGCAGCTCCGGTGATTATAAAATATCATTTGATAAAAAGTGGGATAACCCTCACTTGTGGGACATTAATGATCCGTTTCTTTACTTTCTGCGTATAAAAATTTATGATGAAAAAAATACTCTGACTGAAGAATATCTTGAACGTTTTGGTTTTCGGGAATTCTGGATTAACGACCGGGACTTTATTCTTAATAATAAAAAGATTCATCTGCTCGGGCCCAGTGAATGGATGTCGCTCTCCATGGGAGCTTATATGCTGCGCGGCGATTATCACAGAGAAATGCTGCTTGCCATGAAAAATCTTAATATTAACGCTGTAAGATGCCATGGACAGTATTTCCCGCAATCGTTATATGAAGCTGCGGATGAAATCGGTATTCTCTGTATTATGCAGTTTGTAAGTATATACGGAAGTACGCGTGAAAATTATAAACGGGGCGGCGATTTGGCGCTTACCAATATTCGGGAAGATTTTACGCTTGCTATAAAAACTCTGTACAATCACCCTTCAATTGTAATATGGGATGTG
>DNNS01000657.1:4671-6902 GCA_003497555.1 Spirochaetia bacterium | reverse complement strand
AAATTCGGGCAACGGCCTGAAATGATTTTAGGGAGAAAAACATGAAAAAAATAGCTGTAGCAAATGTCAAAGGCGGGGTCGGCAAAACAGTTACGACAATATGTCTGATCGATATCTTGGGCGATGCCGGGAAAAAAATGCTTGTCGTTCAAAATGAACGGCAATTTGGCAGGCCGCTGAAGAAGTTACGGGCAATTGGGGGAGTGATTGACTCGCTTTGACTTTACTTTTTACCGAATTGGTACGATAATGTGTTTGTCCCTAAACAAGGGACAAATGTCCCGGAAATGGGGACGGGAATTGACTTATGAAACCAATGGATATTCTGGTACTGCTGAAAATATTTTTCTGGCCATACGGCAGGTGGACTATCCGCGAAATCGCTTCATCTATCTGCATCGGGAAAACCAGTGTGGATAGAGCCTTGAAGAGAATGGCGAATGTGCGTCTCTACGACCCCGCCAGCCGCAAGGTGTTGAAAAAGAATTTGGAAGAATTCATACTCCACGGTTTGCCTTACGTTTTTCCGGTACAATACGGGAAACAATGCTCAGGCATCGCCACCGTTTGGTCAGCGTCTCCGCTGAAAGAAAAAATGACCACTGGGGAAAAAGTGGTCTGGCCATTTGCCAAAGGAAATGCCCGCGGAAAGGCTCTCTTGCCTCTGTGTCCAGCGGTTCCCAAAGCAGCACTGGCTGATAATAAACTCTATGAAATGCTTTATTTGATAGACGCATATCGGGCCGGAAAAACAAGAGAAAGAGAACTGGCTCGGGAAGAAATAAAAAAATTACTTGGAAATAAATAAAGTGAACGCTTCAGTAATTTATTTGCTGGAAAAAGCAGCAACGGCGCTGGGAACGCTACTTACTAAAGTTGTTTTCACCGGCGGTTCTATTGTTCCCATATATCTTGACAGGTATCAATATGAATTTCGCCCTACCCAAGACGTTGATTGTGTCATCGAAATCACTGGAAGAGTTGCTTACAGCAGGCTTGAAAAGAAACTGCGGGGACTTGGCCTAAAAAATGATATCAACTCCGGGGTCATCTGCCGATGGATTGCTGACGATATCCTCATCGATGTGATGCCGACAGATGAGAAAATACTGGGCTTCACTAATTCGTGGTATAAGAAGGGCTTAGTGGCGGGGATTGCTTACCCCCTCCCTTCCGGAAAGGAAATCCTTGTCTTTACCTATGAGCACCTTCTCTGTTCCAAGATAGAAGCATTTTGGTCGAGGGGCGTCGGGGATACTCTTGGCAGTAAGGATATGGAAGATGTAGTAAATCTTCTCGCTTTTTCTTCAAAGGCGGACGACCTGATAAAAACGGATGAAAGCATATTAGCCCATTTGGCCAAGGAGTTCAGGCAGCTTCTTGATAAACAAAATTATTTGGATGATATCAGCGGTTTCTTTCTTCCGGATAAAAAGAGTCAAGGCAAGGTCAAGGAAGTGAATGAACTCATGAGCCGCATTATTGTTATGGGGCAAAAATGAATTACCGGCAATTTTCGGTTCCTATTGCCAATTATTCACTTGGAGTTAAATGATCAAAGGCATTTTCAATCTCCTTCTCTCCGAAGGAGAAGGACTTCTCCCTGACACAAGGAAGGTATGGAGCTTTTTACCAAAGCCCCGCCGCATCTTAAAAAAATAACACGAAGTTCANNAATTGTAAAATCTGAGTGGATATGTTACTTGCACTTCGTGAACAACTGGAGCATAGTGACATCAAAATGACGCAGCGATATGCTCATAATGATGTAGACCTGATTCGTCAAAGAATTAACAGCAATCCTGAATTTACAAGTTTGAGAATCGCGGTCGGACTTTGAAACCATGATTGGATTCCCGGGCAAAATTCGGGCAGCAGGCAAAAAATATGTGAAATTACGGGAAAGGGTTAGCTTGAACCTCTCTGGAATACCGTATATACCGCAATTCCAGAGAGGTTCGAATAGCCGATGGTGGGAATCGAACCCGCGACCCGGGCATTACGAATGCGCTGCTCTGCCAACTGAGCTACATCGGCATCATAGCATTATACTATCAGCCTGCAAATCTCTTTTGCATACCTGGAAAAATAAACATACTTGCTGTTTGTACACAATTAAAAAGCCTTTAGTTTCTGCCATACTGATATTATATCGTTGAAACAGAGCTTTTTCAAATTAAATTCCGTAACACGCGAATAAAAGTTATTAATAGCAAAAATATTCAAGCAGG
>DNNS01000657.1:0-4606 GCA_003497555.1 Spirochaetia bacterium | reverse complement strand
CCGAGGATCCGGTGCCAGTACTCGCGGGGGCGCGGCTTGCTTGTGCTGCTGCTCTGCGGTATTTTATTTCTTTGCAAGATCATAGCAAAGCACCGAACCGTTTTCACCGCGGCAGTATAGATACCCGCGGGAAAGAGAAATCGGAGAATACCAATTCTGCCGCGGAGCGGCAACCGTAATATTATCGAGAGGCTCATAGGCTTTACGGGAAAAACGCAGAAGATGCAGAGTTCCGCGATGGGAAAGAATAAAAAGTTTTCCATCAGCAGCCAGAATAGTACCTAGACTGTATGAATCATTCTCGCTGGCTAATTGTTTTTTCCACAAGAGTGCGCCTGTCTCAAAATCCACACAGCGCAGAGTGCGTTGATCGCGGCCGTCAAAACCGATCAGGGTGTCATTAAACAGAACAACATCCGAAAACCAGTTGGCCAGGTTGTCATTCTGCCAGATTACTCTCGCCTGATTGGTGGAAACATCGAATAAAATAGCCCTGCCCTGGGTAGGAAGATCCGTTGCCAGATGACTTCTTCTGTAAAGATACCATGATGAAATAAAAACCTTGCTGCCCTTAACCTGCGGAAGCATTACCGATTCGCCTGTACCGCTATAATATGAATACAGCCATAATCTTAAACCGCTTTCTATGGAAATGGCCTGCAGACCGAATCCGGAAAAATCAATAAGTACCGGTTTGTTGTCTATCTCGCAGACAGCCGGAGTAGCATAACCTTCCAGCCTTTCACCGCCCCGCCAGACCATAGCTCCGGTATCTTTATGCAGAGCAATAAAATTGGCGCCGTCGGCAAATAACGGCAAGATAATCAGATTACCCCTGAGCAGCGGAGAAGCGGCATAGCCAAAACGCGGCGGCCTTCCCTGATAAGTACCCATAAGATCTGCAAGCCAGATAATATCTCCGTTAGTGATGTTAAGGCAATGTACCATGCCTTCATGACTTAATGTATAAACTTTTCCATTATATATAAGCGGACTCGCCTTGGGCCCGCACCAGCGCTTGTCGAAATCTTTTCCTGATTCAACCACCCCATGTGTTCCGCCGTGACTTTGCGCCGGCTGGGAACGGAAAAAAGGCAGATCGGGATTATAGGAACGTTTTCCAATCCAGGCAGGAAATGAGCGCGACCAGATAATGTCTCCGCTCAGGGCATGGAAACAATAAATGATATTTGTCTTGTTTTTTTTATTAATACTGCAGGTAAATGCCCTTTCGCCTGATACGCTGATTCCTGAATATCCTCCTCCGATTTCCAGGCGGTAACAAAGCCTGAAATTACCGGAAAAAGCGGAAACAAGATTGGTTTCAGGAGATATATTATTACAGGTAAGCCCCATAAAATGAGGCCAGTCGCCTTGATCCCAGACAAGCGGCTCATCATTAAACACGGCTTTTTTATCAACAGATTTGCTGCCGAAAGAAATAATGCAGTACAAAGCCAGCGATACGGCCAGACAGCCAAACGAGATACACAATAAAAAAGTTCTGTTCATCAGAAACAAAATCCGGTATAACAATACAATGCGGGGAGAATTATATTATCAAGGAATAAAATTTGCCAAAATATCCGCTGCATCGTATTATCAATTCTCCGGCCTACTGCGCTTATACCACAAAGCAACGACCTCGTCGGCTGGGTATACCCCTTCAGCAAGATTACGCCAAGCATTTGCAAGCGCAAAGCCGGCAAAATCATTGCTTTTAGGGATAACAGCAAAACTCATGGGGAGTCATGAAAAAATCCGTTAAAAAAAATATTTTACTTGTTGATAATAAAAGCGCCATAAATTTATCAAATGCCGGACTGCTGAAAAAATCCGGTTATAATGTGATCCTTGCAGGCAGCGCCCGCGAAGCCCTGGCTTTAACCCTCTCCAGGCAGATCGACTTGATACTAATGGATATTGATTCAAAAAACGGCATGAGCGGTATGACTGCTGCCAAAAAAATTCTCGCCTGCAAAAATATTCCGATTATCTTTCAGACAAAATATAACAGAAAAAAATCATTAAAAAAAATAAAGAAAATTACCATTTACGGAGTTATCCTTAAAAATTCAGGATATTTTATACTGCAGACTTCTGTGGAAATGGCGCTTAATCTTTTCAGCGCCAATCAAAAAATTTTAGAAAAAGAAGAAAGGGAGCAGCATGTAAAAAAAATCCTGCTGGCCATACGTAATGTCAATCAGCTTATAACCATGGAAACCGATACGCAAAAGCTTGTTCATACCGCCTGTCGCATTCTCACCGAAAATATGGGTTATTTTTCCGCCTGGATTATTACTATTGATAACAATAATAATATAAACGAATTTATCCACAGCAGTCTGCCTGAAGCTTCGGTAAAAATTATTAATTCGGCAATAAACAGCGGCGCCTGCGCAGATTTAATAAAAAAACAATGTTCCGAGAGCCGGCTTTTTATAATAGATAAAATCAGTAAAGATCATCCGGCCTGCAACTGTCTTATTGAGAAAGGCCAGGCGGTTCTAATGCACCGCCTTTCTTACCGGGAAAATTGTTACGGCCTGCTCGCGGTTTCTGTCCCGCTCCGTTTTGCCGATGACTCCGAGGAGCAAAAACTTTTTATTGAAGTGGCCGGGGATATCGGTTTTGCCTTTTTTAAAAATAACAGCGAAAAAGCACTGCAGGCCAGTAATGAAAGATTCCAGGCGCTTTTTCGCAGTATGAAAAGCGGAGTAGCCGTATACCTGCCTGTTGACAACGGCAATGATTTTATTTTGGCTGATTTTAATAAGGCCGCTGAAAAGATCAGCCGATTAAAAAAAGAAAATATCATAGGAAAACGGCTGCTGGATTTATTTCCTTCCACAGAAAAATATGGTATTTTAACCGGTTTAAAACAGGTTTTCCATACCGGGAAACCCCTGGAATTGCCTGCCTTTTATTACAAAGATCAGCGGCTGGAAGGATGGCTGAACAATTATTTTTACAGGCTGCCTTCAGGTGAAATTGTCATGATTTTCCATGATATTACTGCTGAAAAAACAGCGCAGGAAGAACTGGCAGCATCCAACCGGAAGAATAAAGAACAGGCAGCGCTGCTTGAGTCGCTTTTTAACGCCATACCGGATATCCTGGGTATGCAGGATACACAGCACCGTATTATACGGTATAACAAGGCCGGTTATGATTTTTTCAAAACTACCGAAGAAGAATCTAAAGGAAGAGCATGCTACAGTTTTATCGGCCTTTCTTCGGAGTGCGAAGAATGCGTTACCTCACTTGCTGTAAAAAACGCCAAACCGCAGAGCATACAAAAATATATTCCTGAATCAGGGGCCTGGTTTGAAATCCGGTCTTACCCGGTTTTTGATAATAATGGAAACATCAGGTATATTATCGAACATATGCGGGATATTACTGAACAGCGTAAAGCCGGAGAACAAATAAAAAAACTGCTGGAAGAAAAAGAATTACTGCTCAAAGAAGTACATCACCGGGTAAAAAACAATATGGCAATAATCATCAGTCTGCTTACCCTGCAGAAAGAAGCAAGGGCAGGCAGCGCTGCAGCTGAAATTCTTGCGGATGCATCCAGGCGTATACAGAGCATGATGATTTTATACGATAAACTTTATTCCTCGGCTGATTATACAAAAATTTCAAGCCGGGAATTTTTCATTCCGCTGATAGAACAAATCAGCAGTGACTTTACCGGGAAAAAAATCCTGATTGAAAACTCCATTGATGATTTTATTATCAGCAATAAAATGGCATCATCGCTCGGCATCATTATAAATGAACTGCTGGTGAATGCCTATAAGTATGCATTTCCACGGCAGGATAGCGGAACAATAAAAATTTGCGTTTTTTCCGCTGAGGAAAAAATATTTTTCAGTCTGTACGATAACGGCGTTGGAATTCCTGCGCATATCAGCCTGGAAAAAACCGACGGCTTTGGCCTGAAACTGGTAAATATGCTTGCCAGGCAAATTAACGCTGTTATTTCTCTGGAACGAATTAACGGCACTAAAATTTCCATTGAAATTCCGGTTGTTAAAAAAGAACACAGCTCTGCAAATTGATTACACTAACAAACAATAAAAATCTTACATTAAAATAAAGATTATCGGGCTGTAAGTACATCCACTATGGGAAAATTTACCGCGGTTTTATGCTTCAATATGAAAGTGTTTATCTCACAAATTCTTATTTTTATTTTTTAAAAGCGGAAATTTATAAGATAAACGGGTATGATTTTTTTTCTTGGGTACGCGTCTATCCCGATCAGCAATGATTTTGTCCGCTTTGTTTCTGACAAAACGGACAAAATCTGGCTTTTGGGAATACCCAGCAGGACTTGCCCAGAGCTTGCGAAGGGCAAGATCATTGCTTTGCGGTATATATTTAGTCTGCAGAAAATGCTTGACAACATGGGGCATTCTCTTTTTTGCTCGTAGGTATTCTCAAAAAATGACAAAAATTCACATTTTTTTGACATGTCGGAATTTCACTTTTTTTTGCTGCAAAAAAGGCCATTTTTTAACTTTTAGGAGATCCCTGTTTACCCAAGAAATAAATTTGCATCCAAGATAAACAAGGGTCATGCTGATTATAAATT
>DNNS01000037.1 GCA_003497555.1 Spirochaetia bacterium | reverse complement strand
GGTTTTGCCGCATAAATTCTTCCGCAAATTTATTGCATACTGCCGTATTTGGGAGTACAGCCAGGCCTTTTTCCAGTTTTTCAATACCTTCATTATAACGGGTTTTTTTTATATCTTCATAACCCTCTTCAAAATACATGCCGGCTTTTATATATTTCCAGGTAATGCCCCCTAAAAAGTAAACAATTATAAAAACAACCGTAAAAATGCCGATGATGCGCAGAATCGGGACAAGATTGGCTTTAAGCAGGGCAATTATCTGATTTAAACCCGGTCCGGCTTTTTCATCATCAACCGGTCTGTCTGCAGCCGGAGTCATTTTAACAAGCAGATCTTTTTTTACCGCGTCAACAACTTTCTGTTCCAAAGCTTCGGAAAGCAGCAGATCAAAAACAATTTTTTCGGTACGGGGAGCAAGCCGGTTTTCAGTAAGAGCGCGGAAAATGAGTACTTTGGAGGTTTCCGAAAAAGATTGTAAACGGGACAGGGCCCGGGCATTAGGATCGTATTCTGATTTTCCGGGCTGGGCGGTTTCTTTGAGATTTTCAGGCTTTTCGGCAGAGGTTTCTTTACCGGCAGGCAGGGAAGCAGAATCTTTGATTTCCGAAACAGTGTCAGGAGTTTCCATTTCACCGGTCTCGGCTTCTTCCATGTCGCTGTCAGCAACTTCAACAACTGTTTCGCCTGAAGCGTCTGCTCCAAGATCATCTATGGAAACCGGCTCTTCATCCGGCGCAGGAATTTCTGACTTTTCTTTTATAGGCGCGTCCGCAGGAATATTTTCTGCCGGCAATGATTCATCCGGAAATGAAGGTATTTGTTCTTTCTCGTGCAAATCATCGGGAATATCAATGTCAAGCGCATCTGCAGCCCCGGTTTCCAACAGCTCTGTTTGGCCTGTTTTTTCTTCTGCAGATGATTCTCCAAAATCAATAGTATCAGGCAAATCATGAGCTGCCTCAACAATTGCCGGAGTTTCTGCCGGTACGGCATGTTCCACGGGGGTAAGAGCCGCCTCGTCTTCGGCTACAGCCTGTTCTGAAACAGCATTGTCTATTGATGCAAGATCAGCTGTTTCGCCGCGCCCGGTGAGAGTCTGTGCATTATCGGAATCTGCCGGTTCATTAACAGACACATCTTCTATATCGGAAAGCAAATCATCGAAAAATCCGGCTTTTTTGGGTTTTAAAGCAGAAAAAATTTCTGAAACAACATCAGGCTGCTGTCTGCTTTTTTCCGGGATTAAAGGTTTTTCCGATTGGCGCACCGGCGATGTTTTTTTTTCAACTGCCGGAATTTCTGCAGCCGGCTTTACTGTAACATCTTCAGCGCTTTCCGGTTCTTCATCAATTACAGGCAGATCATCAAGTACGAAACTTTCAGGCTCTTCACCGGCCGGAACAGATTCCTCAGGTATTACCGGCAATTCCTGCCCGGTTATTTCTTCAGCTGTTGCCGGAAAATCCTGATCTGCGGTTTCCAGGTCCTCGTTTTCAAGAACCGGAAAATCAATCCCGTCCAGACTATCTGCAGGCAGAGCTTGTTCCCCGGTTTTTTCCGGAGCTGATGTTTCCGGAAGAACCGGTTCTTCTGAAGGAATATAATCTTCTCCGGGCTGCACACTCCCGCCGGAAGAAGCGGCGTCCAGAGGTTCGTTTTCCAAAAAAGAAAAATCAATATCGGAAGATTTTTCGGATGGTTCTTTATCTTCGGTTTTCTCATCAGCCGCCTTGAAAATATCATCCAGAAAATCCATGGATTCGGCCGGAACCGGAGTTTCGGACACCGGAGGTTTTTCCTTAATTGCCGTGTCGGTTTCTATTTTTTTCTGCAAGGTGGACCCGGTAAGACTGATTTTCTTCTCAAGCAGATCAGAAGGCATTTCCTGGCGGAAGCGCTCAATATCAGCTTCTGTGATAATATCAGGAATTTCCCCGCTGTCCATATTCAGGACCAGGGCGCCGATGGATTCTATATTATTTTTATCAGGCATTTTTCTTAAAAAGCTCCAGAATATCCCTGTCGCATAAAACTCTGCTGTTTTTAGTATCGCTTTTTTCAGCATGGAGCTTGATTAATTTTTTAAAACTGCCGCCGGCTGCCAAAACACTTAAAAACGCCGAAAAAAAACCGTTTTCCAGATCATGATCTGTAATATTTTTATAATAAAAAAGCTCCAAATCGCTTTTTCCATGAGCTTCTGCGCGGAATTCATTAAAACGCGCTGCTGTATTGTTTTCTTTTACTATAAAAGAATCAGCAGCCACAATGCATTTTCCCCGGCTGTATAAACGGTAAAAAACATCAAGAATCGCCACAAGCATATTGGAAAAAATATTATTAAATCCTGAACCGATAAAATGCTCTTTTTTGCAGAGAAACGCCAGTTTATAGGGCAGCAGGGTAAGCAAACCCGGACGGAATTCACCCTTGGAAAGAAAAAAGCGTTTATGCTCCAGAGCCGGGGCGTAAATAGTAGCAACAGGTTTGTTTTCAGCGTCGCATACCAGGGGAATAGCTCCGCCCGGCAGATTATGCTGCATCATACTGAATATCCGGGGTAAATTGAATTTCTGTACCTGCATTTCACAGGGCAGAAACAGCAGATATTCGGAACGAGATTCCTTAAAAAAAAGATTTATGGAATCGGAAAAATGCCTTGCCCCCAGAGGCAGCAGGATACGCATTCCCGGGAAAGCCGAGCATATTTCATTGACATTTTCCGTCTGCTGCATATCCAAAAATGAAAGGCTGTAGGAAATTTTTTCCTGTTCAAGCATGCGTACCAGCCCGGAAGTATTTTCTGAAGAAAAACCGGAAAAATAATTAAAAAAACAGACTTCAAGAAAAGCTGCGCTTCGGAGCTGACCGGCTGCGCCGGCCTGTTTAATAATATTAAAAGAATCGGCAGTATAATTTTTCATTTTATTGCTGTAATAATCAGAATAATGCGTTATGTAACTGCATTTTATTTTCTGACGGTTTTCAAAACTGTTCCGTCCGGGGCCATATAATAAATGATTCCGCTCCATTTGATGCGGTTTGAGAAAATTGATAGAATCAGAGCCCAGGTTCCGGCAAGAATATGCACAGGCGCAAGAATTGACCATAATAAAATGGAGTGTCCGTCTGCTGATTTTTTTTTAAGAAACGCTCCCCAGATCATAAGCATGATTATATAAAAACAAGCGCAGAAAAATACTGCAGGCCGGCTGGAAAAATATCCGGCAGCAGTATATATGGAAAACAGTAAATTTAACGATGCCGAAATAAAAAGCAAAAGCGATGTATACCACAGAGGCCGTAAATGATATTTGACAACCTGGGATTGGCGCTTGAACCATCCGACTGCATTTGTAAAAGAATGAATGGTATCATCGGTTTCTGCCACGCATTCCGGTACAAAAACTGCCTTATTACCGCTGCGTAAAATAATTTCCTGCAGCCCCATGTCATCGGAAACGGTTTTAAGCCAATAGCTGCTGATGTTCAGGCGTTCAAAATCATTCCGGCGCACAGCCATGCATCCGCCCCAGACGCTTTGTGAAGGAAGCTGCATGAGATTCCACATTACACCGTTCATAAAAGCATGCAGCTTTTCGCCGTAGCCTGCGTTTTCCAGGTGCAGCCAGCGAAAACCGGTAGCAACCGTGTTTTCAGGAATGGAAAGAGGTAAAAGCAGATCATCCATCCATTTATNNCGGGATATCGGAATCAAAAAACACATAAACATCGGCCTTATGCCCAGCATTTTCAACAGCTTTTACCAGATTATGGTTTTTTTGCCCGCATGTCTCAGCCAGACCGGCAATAACACAATGCGAACGATCGCTGCTTTCAATAACTTTTTTAATAACAGGATACGCAGAGTCTTCGTCACTCTCCACTATGAAATAAATATTCAGATTTTCATAATCGAGATTGACAAAAGAAGAAATATTGCGCTCCAGATGTTTGTTTATACCCTTACAGGGGATAAACACCGCTACTGCAGGTAGATACGGTCTGCTGCATCTTCTGACTAAAGAAGGATAAAAAAAATTACGGTAAAAAAAAGCTATCGCCGGTATGGTAAAAAGCGCAATAACGAGAACAGCAGTAATAAAAAAATATA
>DNNS01000728.1 GCA_003497555.1 Spirochaetia bacterium | reverse complement strand
TTTTTTCAGAATTTTTTCCGTATGCCGAGAAGCGCGCTCCATCTGCGTATTTTTCAAGATCAGTTATCAGTTCCCGGGCTTTTTGATAGCGGTTATCCGGATCTTTCTGCAGCAATTTATGAATTATGGTCTCAAGGGTATGATCGGCATCATCAGGCAGAAGAGCGAGCGGAGGCGGATTCATGGCTGCGTGTTTATGCACTACTTCGCTCAGCGAACCGTCAAAAGGAAGCCGGCCTGTTAACAGGCGAAAGGCAATAATGCCCAGCGAATATAAATCAGCCCTGGAGTCAATATTTTTTTTTATTATGCCGATTTGTTCCGGCGCCATAAATGCCAGAGTGCCTGATATATTATTAATCTGTTTTTCCAGTATGTGATCACGGAAATTAGACAAGCCGAAATCAATCAGTTTAATCCCCCCCCGGATGTCAATAATAATATTTTCATCGGTTAAATCTCCGAGCAGAATATTCCGGCTGTGTATATAATCAACTGCTCCGGCAATAGTTTTTAACAGTACAATTTTTTCTGCGGTTTCCAGGCCGGGTTTTTCGGTATACTCCCGCAGGGTTATTCCTTCTATATATTCCCGCACTATAAAACAGGTATCAAGGTACTGACCGCTTTCCATAATTTTAATGATATTTTCATGCTGCAGGGCTGCAAGGATTTCTGCTTCTTTTTTAAAACGGATAATGTCTTCAGCACCCCGTATCTGATCTTTTTTTAAAATTTTAACGCATACCTGTACAGCGTCAGGGGTTTCAGCCAGATACAGGCTGCTGTTCAGGGTTTCCTGTAAAAGCTCGGTAATGCGGTATTTGCCGTTTACCTGCGGTAATTCTTCGCGGTTTTTCATAAATAATTTATTTTCCTTAAACCGGCAAGCATTTTACTAAGATGCGCCTGCTGCGGTATGGTCCAGCTGAAACCGGCAGGTTTGAGCGCAGAAAGCGTTTTGGCACATACTATTATCGGCCTGACCGTATCTAACTGTGAAAAAATATTGTAATACGCTAAAATTTCCCGCATGGCTGCGGCTTCCGGTCTGTTATCATTCTTTAACTCCCGGAAAAACTCCTGCGGAGCAAGAACCTGCAGGGGTACGCCGGATGCGGTTATTAAGCCGGCCAATAAGGGCGTGTTCAAAGTATGCGGGTTATAAAGATGAAAGGTTTCATTTACCGTATCCTTGCGGTTATAAAGCGCGCAGACAGCACGGCTGATATTATCAACAAAGGTAAAATCAATTATTGGGTTTTTTATTTCAGGAATATTACCGAGTTTTAAAAAACAGCAAAACAGGCGGCAGAAGGCATTTGATTCAACATCTTCGGAGAATCTGCCGGTTTGGGAATCAAAAAATATTGAACCGGATCGGTAAATATTGATATTAATACCGTTTTTTCTTTCTTCAGCAAGCAGTTTTTCAGCTAAAAACTTGGTTTCATTGTAAAAATTTTCATGTTTTTGCCCTAAATCCAGATCATATTCGGTAAAGAGCGGGGAATCCCCTGCGGGTAAATCTCCCAGGGCAATACTGATGGTTGAAATATGATTTATATCTTTCGGCCGACCGCTCTTTGCAAGCTCGAGCAGTCTTTTTACTCCCCCGGCATTGATATTATAAAAAGCGCTATATTCGCCGTAATGCCTGGTAAGGGCCGCAGAATTAATAATACAGTCAATATTGCCGGCAAGATTTCTGTAAATTTCATCTTCAACCCCCAGGCGGTCATAAGCAAGATCGCCCCTGATTATACATAACCTGTTTTTCCATAAACTATAAAAACCATTTCCAAAATAATATTCGGTTTTTTTTATAATACGGTTCTCGGCTGCACTGTCTGATTCGGCCCGTACCAGCAGGTATATTCTGGCGCTGGAGTTTTCAAGCAGAGAGCGCAGCAGATATATGCCAAGAAATCCGCAAGCGCCGGTAAGCAGGATATGGCGGTATTCTTTTTCAGCACCCGTTATAGATTTCTGTAAATGGAACTTTTTATAATAGTCCCGTATTTTTTTTACAGTCCCGGGGGTAAAATTTATCCGCCAGAGATTGCTGCCTGTGAACTCGGGTTTTTTAATAACATTCCCTATGTTTTTTTCCATATGTTCGGCTAATTTTTTTACAGTCTGAAAAGTAAAAAGAGCATTGACATCAACCGTGTATTCTTCCTGCAGCAGGGCAGCGCATTTTATCAATTTTAGGGAATCGCCCCCGGCTTCAAAAAAATTATCATGGATTCCTAGTTTTGGGGTTCCCAGTACGCGCTGCCAGATTTCTGCTATTTTTTTTTCCAGGGCGTTTAAGGCCACAGGCTCTTCCAGGCCGGTTGTACGGTTTTCTGCAAGCAGTTTATGCTGATCGATTTTCCCGCTGTTATTTAGCGGAAAAACATCCACCTGCCGCAGGCGGGAAGGAATCATGTATGAGGGAAGCTCCCCGGACAAAAAATTTTTTAAATTATCGCAGTTAATTTTTTCAGCAGCCGTGAAAAAACAAGCCAGGGTACTGTTACCGTTATTATGAACCGGGATAACCGTACATTGTTTTATCCCCCCGAAAAGAAGGACATTCCTGGTAATTTCATCAAGTTCAATTCTGAATCCGCGTATTTTAACCTGATGATCGTTTCTGCCGTAAAATTCTATGTTGCCGTCCGCAAGCCATTTTCCCAAATCTCCGGATTGGTACATTTTTTTACCCGGTAAAAACGGATTTTCAGGAAAATTCCGTTTGGTCTCTGCGTCATTATTAATATAGCTAATGGCAAGACAGTCACCGCCTATAAATATCTGCCCCAGGCCGGAGACCGGCACGGTTCTGTTATGCCGGTCAAGAATATATATAACGGTATTGTCAACCGGTTTACCTATAGGAATTTTTTCATATAATTTATCAACTTCAAAACAGGCAGCCACTACAGTGGTTTCCGTAGGCCCGTAATTATTGAATATTTTATACTTTTGGGGAGCGCAGGTCACAAGTTTTTCTCCACCCAGCAGCAGCCTGGTAAGTGAATTATTCGGCAGTCTGATGAATTGCTCGCCGATACCGGTAGGCAGAAAACCGATGGTTATGCGGTTTTTTTCATAATAGGCGTTTAATTTTTCAAGGTTAAGGCGTATGTCGTCAGGCAGAATATGAACAGCAGCGCCGCAGATCAGATAAGGAAAAATTTCCCAGACCGAAGCGTCAAAGGAAAAACTGGCGTACTGGGCACAGGTATCTTCCCCGGTCACCCGGAATTTTTTTATATGCCAGTAACATAAATTTACCAGGGATCGGTGCGCTACCGCAACTCCCCTGGGCGTTCCGGTTGTACCCGAGGTAAAAATAACATATGCCGTATTTTCAGGATAAACCCGGTTTGCCTTTGTTCCGGTACAAGGCTCCCGGCAGGTTTGGTCAAAATTTTCGTCNNCCGGTCAAGCACAAACAGGGTTTTACTGTCAGCAAGCATTTTTTTTATCCGGTTGGGAGGCAGGGCAGGATCAAGCGGCAGCCAGGCTCCTCCGGCTTTAAGAACAGCAAGTATGGAAATTATCATTTCAATTGATCTGTCCATAAGCAGACCTATAACAGTATCAGCCTGCACGCCCCTGCCGCGCAGATAATCCGCTAATTGATTTGCCCTGCAGTCAAGTTCTTTATAAGTGAGTGTAATATTTCGGCTTACCAGGGCAATAGACGCCGGAGTTCTTTCCGCCTGTTCGGTAAAAAGCTCATGAATGGTTTTATCAACGGGGTATTCGGCAGCGGTGTTGTTGAAAGCAAACAGCAGGCAATTTTTTTCTTCTCTGGAAAGCATTTCAATGGCAAGCAGGGGAATTTCTATGTTCTCTGCAGTTTCTTTCAGTACTGCCAGAAAATGATTTTTAATGCGTATTATGGTATCTTCATTATAAGCGCTGCCGTTATATTCTAATTTCCCGCTTACAGTCCCGTAGTTTTCGGTAAAATCTATAAAAACCGCCGGGGTGTTTTCCTGAAATAAAATCGGGGAATGAAAACCGGCAAGACTCACACAGCAAATTTTATTTTCGGATACACTGCCGGTATTGCTGCTGTTATAGGCGCTGATTATGCTTTTTTTTACAGCAAGCAGAAATGCACTGTAATTTGTCTGTACATTTATTCTGACATTAACCGGAAAAAGACGCATGCTGTTATCTGTACCTGCGAGCGGCGGAATAAATACCGTAACAGAGTCTTCATTGGCATAGCGGTGCAGAGTATAGCAGAAAGCTGAAAGCAGATAAACAAACAGATTATGGTTTGACCCGCTGCATACAGCCTGCAGGGATGTGCAGAGGCCTGCGGTTAATTTAAAAATTTCGGTTTTTCTGCAAAAAATGTCCGTATTAATTTTATCAAATGGAAAACAAACCGGATTAATACCGGTTTCAAAGGTATTCCGGCTGTGATCCGGGAAAAAATTACCGGTTTGGGTAGTTTTAAAATGCTCAGGATTATTATTCATAATTTAAACTATTGCCGCATTTATCTGCTGTACAGAAGTAAAACCGGGAATCATGAATTTTTCAAATGAAGACTGCGGCAGTAAAATGTCAAGATTTTCCCTTACATGAATATCCGGAGAATTTAATTCCCC
>DNNS01000064.1 GCA_003497555.1 Spirochaetia bacterium | reverse complement strand
TTTTTAAGCGAATTTACCGTTTTAAAACGGTATTTTCCAGGGAGAAGAAATTATGAAGTATTATTCAGGAATCATCGATGCCATTAAATCCGCAGTTGAAAAAGACACAAAAATTACTTTTATTGTTTCCCGCGAATCTGCTTATACCGTGTCCTGCCGGCAGATATTCACTCATGCCCGGCAGTTTTTAAAATTATTATATTCCCGTGGTCTGAAAGCAGGAGACGAACTTCTTTTTCAGCTTAGTGACAATGAGCAGTTTATCACGGTATTCTGGGCCTGCTTATTCGGGAAAATAGTACCGGTACCGGTATCAACCGGCGATGCTGCCGAATACAAACTGAAGGTCCTGAATATCTGGAAAATACTGTCAAATCCCTGGCTGGTTACATCGACCGGTCTTTTAAACGAAATGAAAAATCATTTTAGCAAAATTGACTGTCTGGATGAATTCAATAAAATAAACGGCAAAACCGTTCTGATTGATAATTTCTCCTCTGAAGAAAATGACAATAATTTTCCGGAAATATTAACTCCTCTTGCGCAGGATATTGCATTTATTCAGTTCTCTTCAGGATCAACAGGCTCACCCAAGGGTGTAATTATTTCGCATCAAAATCTTTCAGCCAATATTAATGCCATGATTAAAAGAGCCGGTCTTGCGGAAAATGATATTCTTTTAAGCTGGATGCCATTAACACATGATATGGGTTTAATAGGCGCTTTTTTAACCGGTTTATGCGCCGGTATTCCGGTTTGTCTCATGCCCCCGGCATTATTTATACGTTATCCGGGATTATGGCTGGAAAAAGCCGGAGAATACCGGGCATCTTTGCTTTTTTCCCCGAATTTCGGAATAAATCATGTATTAAAACATTTCCGGCCGAGTGAAAAAAAACCTGATCTGTCGGCAGTGCGGCTTATATATAACGGAGCAGAACCAATTTCGCCGGATCTGTGTTTTTCCTTTTTGGAACGCATGAAAGAATTCGGTCTGAAAAAAAATGTTTTTTTTCCCGGCTACGGACTTGCCGAGGGTACGGTTGGAGTTACCATACCAAATCCCGGAGAAGAACTGCACTCCCTTAAAATACAGCGTTCGTCGCTTGCCATTGGCAAAGAAATCAAGGTGTATACTGAAAACAACAATAACAATCATGACTATTTTCATGTTACCGAAGTCGGTTATGCCCTGGATTGCTGTGAACTTACCATTCGCGATGAAAAGGGTAATCTGCTGCCGGAAAACCATACCGGTTATATTCACATCAGCGGAGATAGTGTAACCAGCGGTTATTATAACAACAAATCTGAAACCGATCGGGCGATAAAAAACGGGCTTCTTAAAACCGGTGATATCGGTTTTCAGCTTAACGGCCGCCTTTATGTTACCGGCCGCAGTAAAGATATTATTTTTGTTAACGGGCAGAATTTTTTCCCGCATGATATCGAACGGATTGCAGAAAGCGCCGGAATTCCCGAAGCCGGGCAGGTTGTCTGCTGCGGCCTGACCAATCACCGGTTACAATCCGAAGAAATACTTTTATTCGTACTTTTTAAAAAAACACCGGCGGACTTCCTGCCGTTAAGCAGAACCCTCAGAAGAACAGTAGGCCAAACAGCCGGAATTGAAATTCATCATGTAATTCCTGTTAAAAAAATACCGAAAACCACCAGCGGAAAGGTACAAAGATACCAGTTTACCGAAAAATATTTAGCCGGGGAATACAATGAAATCATCCGGCAGATGAATGAAGACAGTTTGCATGATCCGCAGGCTCAAAATTTAGGGACCGAAACGCCGGATGAAGAAAAACTTTTAGCCATCTGGCGCAAGGCTCTGCATGCTCCCGGTATGAATCTTGATGATAATTTTTTTGATTACGGCGGCGATTCTCTCAAAGCCTCGATAATAAATGCCGGCATTGAAGATGAATTTCACGTATCTGTTCCGTTATCCGAACTTTTTATTTCCGTCACCGCCAGAGCTATGGCTGCCTATATTGCGCGTGCAGCCAAAAAAGCGATAATTCCCATGGAAATAACTGCTCCGCGCGCATATTATCCCCTGTCATCACAGCAAAAAAGATTTTTTATTATGAGCGCCTATGAAAATATCGGGGCTACGTATAATGTAACATGCCTTCTTAAAATCGAAGGTTATCTTGATGAAACGCGTTTGTCCGCTGCTCTGCGGCTGATCATTAAACGGAGGGAAAGCCTGCGCACCAGTTTTAAAATCGTGAGTAACGAGCCGGCGCAGATTATTCATGAGAATGCTGAAATTACAATTATAAGCAGGGAAATACCGGAAAATATTTTTACAGGTTCGTCCCTGCCGGATGATCTTATGCAGGAATGCATACGCCCGTTTGATATCAGCCAGACCCCCTTGCTGCGCGTTTACCTTTTACGCTGCGGCAGAGCCGGACATATACTGGTACTTGACATGCCGCATATCATTACCGACGGTACATCGCTCGGTATTCTGCTGGGCGAACTTACTGACGCTTATAATAATAAAACCCTTCCGGAATTAAAAATACATTACAAGGATTACGCCGTCTGGCAGAAAAAAGCCGCTGCCGAATCGGAACCCTTGCGCGAAAAATACTGGCTTGATCTTTTCCGTGATGAACTGCCGGTGATAAGTCTTCCGTACGATTTTCCGCGTCCGGCTGCGCAGAGTTTTTCCGGCGGCAGTCTGTTTTTCAGTTTTGATCCGCAACTGACCCGGGAAATAAAAAAATATGCTGAAAGCGCGAATGTCACTTTATATTCCCTGCTGCTGGCTGTGTATAATATTCTTCTTTACAAATACAGCGATGCTCCTGATATTCTGGTCGGCAGTTCATCTGCAGGCCGCACCAGACAGGAAATTCAGAATACCGCAGGCTTGTTTGTCAACATGCTGGTAATGCGTAATTACCCGGATGAACAAAAATCCTTTTCAGCATTTTTAACGGAAGTAAAAAATAATGCGGTANNTTACCAGTTTGATGAACTGGTAAAAAAACTGAATCTGAAAAGAGATCCATCGCGCAATCCTCTCTTTGACGCTGCTTTTGCCCTGGAAAATATGACAATTCCGGAACTGACATTTGCCGGACAAAAAACCGTAATGCTTGAATCTGCCGGAAAATTTTCCATGTTTGATTTGTCGCTCTTTGCCAGTGAAGTTTCCGCAGGCATAAGTTTCCGCCTGGAATACTGTTCCGATCTTTTTAAAAAAGAAACCGTCGGGCGCATGGCCGAAAGTTTTACCCGGACCGCGCGTACGGTTATTTCCAGTCCTGATATTGCCATAGCTGATATCAGTCTTGTAAATGAAGCGGAAGAAAAAAGAATTTTGTCCCTGGCAACAGGCGAACCCGGCGAAAACAGCAGGCGAACGCTCTGTGCAATGTTCAGGGAATGTGCGGAAAAAAACGCTTTGGGTATTGCTCTGATCAGCGGCGAACAGCGTCTTACCTGGCAGGAACTTGATTACAAGTCGGATTGTCTTGCAGCGCTTCTGCAGAAAGCCGGAGCCGGGTGCGATGATATTATCTGCCTGCTTTTTAATCTNNAATTGCCATGTTGGGTGTAATTAAATCCGGCGCAGCCTTCCTTCCCCTTGATCCGGGATATCCGCAGGAACGGACTGAACAGCTGCTGCGTAACAGTAAAAGCGCCATACTGCTGACAGGCGAAAATAAAAGTCTTTCCTTTTCCGGCCGGCAGATGGTTCTTGACGGCTCTTTCCGTTATACATCCGAATTCCAGAGCAAAGCCGTAAACAAACAGCCGCAGAATCTTGCCTATGTTATTTATACGTCAGGTTCTACCGGAGATCCCAAAGGCGTAATGATAGAAGAACATTCCCTTCTTAATCTGTGCACCTGGTACCGTCGTGATTTTTCCATAAAGCCGGGCGCGAATATTCTTCAGGTTATTCCCTATACCTTCGATGCCTCGATCAAAAATATTATTGCGCCCTTGATCAGCGGGGCCCGCCTGATTCTTGCCGATTATATTAATTTTTCTCCGGAAAAAATTCTTGATCTTATCTGTCGGCATCAGATTACCCACATAAACTGTGTTCCCGGTGTTCTGTATTCACTGCTTGCCTGCGCAACACGAAACGGGTATCGGGATTTAGCCGGAATCAGATATGCGGCGCTTGGCGGAGAAGCGCTTGACTGCCGCATACTAAGGCCATGGGTATCGGCAAATAACAAAGTAAGAATCAGCAATATTTACGGGCCGACTGAAGGCACTGATATTTCCACCTGTTATCATGCTGAAAAAAACGATATGCAAAAGGAACAGCTTCCCATCGGCAGGCCGATTCCCGGCGTCAGGGCTTATATTTTAAACCGCAGCCTCAGACTGCAGCCTGCGGGCATATACGGAGAGCTTTATCTTGCCGGGTCCCAGATAGCGCGCGGGTATCTTAACGATGATGCATTAAGCGGTAAATATTTTACCAGTGATCCGTTTTTTCCAGAGCAGAGAATGTACCGTACCGGGGATTATGCCAAAACCGACAGCAGCGGAAATATTATTTTTTACGGAAGATACGATAAACAGGTAAAGATACGCGGGCACCGCATAGAACTGCATGAAATCGAATCAGCCATGCGCAGGCATGATGCGGTCCGG